>CBDVEF010000036.1:0-9684 GCA_965372935.1 uncultured bacterium
CTTAGGGAAACGGCGATTTCGTGAGAATTTACAATTAAGAAATCGCCATCTTCGTTCATGGATAATCCTTTTATAGGTAATTTTTCTCTTTTTAGTATTTCTGATGGTAGTTTTCTTAGATTATCTATAATTTCGCTTAAAATATTACCTCTTTCTCTCATTGTTGCGTATTCTTCCGATCCCTGTCGCCAAGTGTCATATACAGGGAGAATTTCTTTTACGCCCTGTATTTTATCAATAAATTTAGACAACTCTTCTGTTTCAACCACCTTGTTAATAGTGATAAAATTTTCAGCATTAGTTAATTCTGTTTTTAATTCAGTTTGATTATTTGCCCATCTTTCTTCAATTGGTACGAGAAATTCTTTCACTTTGGTTTCAATTTCGGATTCAATGATCTTTATTTTTTCTTCGATTTCGTTATTTTCTGATTCAAGGGTTATGTGTTTTCTCTGAAGTTCTGTTATTTCTGATTTTATAACCTCCTTCTCTATAGATATTTCTACTAATCTTGATTTCTTTTTATTTGTATCTTTGTCTATAGACTCTGTAAATGCTTTCCGCCTCTCTTCTAATTCGATTTTTTTAAGTTTTTCTGCTGTTATCATTTTATATTCAAAATTAGCCATAATCTCCTTTTTTGATTGTATCATTACATTCATATTTAAAGATGACTGTAATTCTTTAATCTTGTCTGTTACGGACAAGTCTCTGTATTCAGAATCGTCAAAAAAAACAGGATCGACTCCAGCATTATTAAGCTTTTCTACGATTTTTTTGTATAAGGTGTTATTGGAGTGTGTGATGGTTTGCACAGCTTCATTATTCCTTGCTCTCATAGTATAATAATATCCGTTTTTTTCATTAACGAGTCTCTTTATATATACCAGAGGATGATCGACTGCGAAGAAATCCTTAAGCGGTAGTTCCCCTCCTGTAAGTGATTGTATTTCTTCACTCTCAAGAGTTACGGGCAGTATTGATAAGATTGTGTCTGTTTGATATTTCTTTCTATCAGCACCCTTGCCATCAAAAAAATCTATAGCCCGTATTTTGGCGTTATTATGCCATTCTTCAAGTTGTGTTCTGGGCTTTTCTATTCGCATATTACCTTGCTTTATTTCAGGACTTCCTTTACCCTTTTTTCGATAAGGTATTTTTACAGCCATATCGTTATCATAATATACTTCTATACTGCCTGTCTCTTCATCATTTGATAATAATTGTATATCCGATCCTTCAATAGATTCGATTATGGCGTTTTCGATAGTAGTTTTCCCCTGTGCATTCTCTCCGCTTATAACCGTGAATTTTCCAAAATCAATTTCGAGTTCTTTATGAATACCTATGTTTTTCAATTTTAATTTAGATAGTTTCATCAGTCTCTTCCTCCACTTCATTTTTATCATTTGTTAATGCCCAAGAGGGAACATTAAGCTTAATTCCGATCTGTGTTTCTGGAATATAATTCCAATATCCACTCATTATTCCAGCTTTGATTTTATCTATAGCTTGTAGTATCTTTAACTTACCTGTCTTGTAAAAATCAGAAGCATCGTAAAAGCAAAAATCGTATGGTTCCTTTTTTTCTTGACATATAAGGAGAAACGGGAGGTGAAGTTTGTCCGGTATTTCGTTTGTTTTGTTTAGGTACATCCAAAAAATGTCAGAGTAGAGGGCTATTTGCATATCCCACCCCCATTTTAATGTAGCTGCTTCTATCTCTCTCTGAGAAGCGTCTGCTACAGATTTGTAATCCACAAGCATAAAATCCAAAGCTAAATCTATTTGAACTTTCATTTTCAATTCAAAATAATCGTCACAAAACAAACTCATCTCCGATGTTCCTGAATCTTTAAGAATACTTAAAACAGAACGGTCTTTTTTCTTGAAAAGATGTAAAATACGCCTCATGGAAACAGCTTTCTCGTAATCATCTAAAGAACAGACTTGCTTAGCGTCCTGTATTGCTCTTTCTTTAATAATCAAAGCCCATTCTTTATTAAGTTTTGAAGCCATTGTTTTATCCGGTTCCGGTCGATTAGCTACATCCATTACCGCAAATTCATTAGAAAAAGCATCGTCTCCTTCGAGTACAGTATGCCATAGTCTTCCAAAGCTCAATGCCTGAGTATCTTTTTTAACTCCTCTTTTATACTGGAGATACTGAAACATACTTTTCTCGGCTATCTTTAACCCTGTACATCGTTCGTGTTCAGTTTCGTTTTGATATTCCCTGTTAGTTATCTCTCTTAATTTTACCATTTTAACCTCCTATAATTATTGTAAGCTACCCAGCCGCCTGTTCTTACACCTGCATACATTGTATGTCTTTTAATCCAACCAGTGCCACACATTCTCATAGCTGTTAGGAATATATCATCTGCTGCTTTTCTACTTATTTTCTTTCCGAATAGCTTTGATTCGTAGTACAACCAATCGTGTAATATTGCAGCTTTTAAATGTTCGTCTAATGGACTTATTAAGCTACGAAAACACTTAGGTATTGAAGCAAAGTCTGTCCAAAATCCCGCAGGTACAATAACTTCTTTACCATTGATCTCTAAATGCCAATCACGAACAAGTTGAAACTTGTGTCCTTTAGGATGTGGTTGAATAACCGGCTCTTCAATAAATCTAACTCTTTTCAATTATATAACCCCTTTTCTTTGTGTGAATTTGGTTTTATTCGTTATATCAAAACAGAGGAGTGCCCGAATTATTACACGCTGGTGCGATTTTAACGAGCGTTCTCCAACTTGCAAGGTTTCCCTACGCTCTGGCGTCTTATACCTACTCGGTACTATGTACTGACTACTGTATAATAACATTTTTTCAAAACTCCCCTGATTGTAAACAGATGTTTAAATCATTTGTCACTAATTCGTCTTATCTTTATATTTACTAAAAAGGCAAGTCCTCAATAGGAAGAGGACTTTCATTGCCTTTTTCTGACTGCAAAGGCTTATCTTCAGAATAAGCATCTTCAGGAACTGCATTCGCAGACTTTTCCTTATAAGTGAAATTCTTCATCATCTGACCTACGATTTCGGTCATATATCCCTTTGTGCCATCGTCTTTATCCCATGATCTATATGCGATCTTTCCTTCGATTAGTACGAGGTTTCCTTTTTTCAGTTCGCCTATGTACTCAAACCTATCCCCAAAGAACACAATATTGTGCCATTCTGTTTTCTCTTTCCATTCTTCGTTTTCTTTCCATTTTTCAGTAGTAGCCATACTAAAACTGATTTTAGGCGATCCGTTTTTCAGATAGATCATCTCAGCATCTTTTCCAAGATACCCGATTACGGTTACTTTGTTCATGCTTGGCATATTTTTTCTCCTTGTGTGGTTTTCTGAGGGTATTGGATATTTATTAAAATCCCCAATTCTTCCTCGTTTTTTGGATTTGAGCATTTAATTGTTTTATCCATGTTGTATCCTAATAAACACATTGGTATTCCACATACATTCACATAGGCAAGACATTCAAAACAACCCCTTTTTATTTTATCCATATTCAATCCTTGAATAGTTTTAGCCCATTTCTTTTAAGTAAATATACGAACAAATGACCACGATCAACATTGCCTTTATATTTAGATTGTATAAGTTTAGTGAAGTCGCTTTTATCTAATCCGGTATCAAGGTATGTTATCAATGATGGTATCTGCGACAGAGCGAGTTTCCTCACTTCGATTACTTTTGCATCAAATCGTTCTGTTTTTAATAACTCTATCTTTACTTTATCACCTATCTCAACACCCATATTTTTTTTACGGATAGTGGTAAAATATTCGTTAGATAATTTTCCATTATAGTTTTTATCAAACTTAAACACAACAACAACATCGCAATATTCTTGAGTATTTTTATTGAATTTTAGTTTAGACATTTGTACCTCCTATTTCAGAAAGTCGTAAAGCTTAATACAAAGTTCTACATCGTATTGGGCTTCGTGTGTTTTCTCATTATCAACTTCAATACCTATATCCGCACATAATTCGGATAATTTGAAAGATTTTATATTGTTTCGCTTGTTTCTAAATTTATGAGATGCTATCGGATATAAATCAATAGTATTGCTATAAAACCACGAACCGAAATAAATATCATTGTTTCTTGTAAACAAATCCCGTAAAAAGAAATTATCAAATGCGTTTATATTGTATCCTACGAGAAACGCTTTATCTGTTTTATCGTATTTGTCTATATGTTTTGATAGAAAAGCTTTTAAATCCATAAACCCGTTTTCCATGCTGGGGTATGCCATTATTTGTTCTTCCGTAATATTACAAACTTCCAAAGCTTTCGGGTGAATAAAGCAACATTTATGAGGTCTCATTTTTATATTTACCTTGTGTCTAACTTCCGAAAGTTCGTTATTGTTTTCTGTAATGAGTTGTCCTGATAGCTGATGTACTCCGCAAGCTTTGTGATTTACTCCGGTGGTTTCAAGATCGTAGAAAAATAGTTTCATAATAATTACCCTCCCCCACTTATCCATGTTCCGTAAGCGTTTTCATATATATCGGGTTCTTTCATTAGCTCACCTTTATATATTTCCCATTCCCATTCATCGGATGCTTCTTTTATTGCCTGTCTTGCTTGTTCAGTGGTTTCAGCCATCGCAAATCCTATTCCGTCTGTATAGTCCGTCCTAATACTCCTCCATACGAATAATTTCATTCTACTTTGTGTGTTTTTCATCACAACTCTCCTGTTAAAATTTTTATTGCCTGTCCGAATCCTACTTCGTGAAACTTCATAACAAAACTGAATACATCACCGCCAACCCCACATCCGAAGCACTTAAACATTTGCCTTGCTTCCGATACCGTGAAAGAAGCCGTCTTCTCATCGTGAAATGGACATTTACATCTATAATTAGCCCCTACTCTTGATAACTGCACCCTTCGACCTATAACATCAATTATATTTAGCCTGTCTCTTAATTCGGCAATTGACGGTCGTCCTTCTTTGTATTTCTGCAAAACCGCTTTAGGAATAAATTTTCTCTTCTCCCATTCGGCAAAACTATCTGTGAACATTTTCTCATTGACATAATCTTCCGGTTCTGGGTATTTTAACATGAAGGTATCAGGATCGTATCCATGAGGAAGTTCAATCAGTCGGGGTAATCTTACTCTAATTCCATTGTCATTTATTTTCCGAAAAATTGTCGTAATACTTATCGCCCCAGATTTACCGGCTTTATCTCCATCCATCATCAGAAACATCTTTGGATATGTCCTTCGGAGTATATCTGCTTGAAACTGACTCATAAAATGACCAGACAGTCCAACTACGGGATAATTTCGTTCATACATTCTTATAACATCCACATTACCTTCAACAATTATAACATACCCTTGTTTAACTATTCTGAAATAAGACTGAAAATACCCATGTAAAATAATACTTTTTTGGAAAATATCTGTTTCTTTTGAGTTTAGGTATTTTGCTTTAGTTTTGGGATTGCCGGAAACATCCCTGCCTGTAAAACCTAAGACATTCCCTGCTAAATCAAATAAAGGAAACATGACTCTATTTCTGAAGTATGAATATTCTCCCATATCTTCGTCTTTTTTTGAAACTGATAGTAATCCGAGATGTCTGGCGTGTTCGATATTATCCCTCTCTCGAAATAATGCCAAATCGTTGCTATTCCCAGAAGCGAATCCAAGTCTAAACAACTTAATCATAGCTTTGGATATTTTGCGTTTTTTAAAGAACTCGATAGCCCTTTTATCATCTCTTTTTGAGTGATAGTAGTTAGAAATCTTATTAAGAAATTTTATTCTCGATTGTCTAATGTTCAATGTAAATCCCTGTTAACCTCTAATTTTACACCCGTCAATATAACTCTTTACATTTAAAAAGTCAAGTGTTTTCTTTTCGTAGCTTTAAAATATCTCAGGATTATCCCTTATTGAGACCTAATCTTATTAGTAAAAATATATAATAATTTTTAAAATATCTCAGGATTATCCCTTATAGAGAGATATTTCTTTTTCAAAATATAGTTGTATGAATTATTCAAAAATCAAATTACAAAAACATTGGAAACAGAAAGATTAAGAGACTAAATAGAAACGAGATATGAAATTTTTGTTGTAAAATAATTGTTAACTTTTTACTTGACATTACGGATTTATTTAGTTATATTAGTGTAAATTTAATTAAGGAGATTAAAATGAACATACTCAGCAAGGTGATAAACACTCCGGATGGTGTGTATATGGCAATGTCAGCTTATCCGAGACGCTGTTTGTCGATTCAAAATGCTAAACAGTATGCTAAAGAATTAAGAGCAACAAATGAGAGACCAAGGTTCGTAGTTCGTAGGCTTGGATTGCGGGTAACTATGTATGAAAGATTAAGCGCAAGGGGAAGATAATGGAATATATAATAGCAATAATAATTGCCATTTCATTATCAAAGATGTTTATGGGTATTGGTAATAAAAAACCAACGAAATTAAAGCAAGTTAAAACTGTCATTGATAACGAAAATGAAAAAGAAGAAGTAAGAAAGTATAATCTGTCTATCTGGGAACGGATTTTCGGACCAAAAAACGATGAGAATATTCAGATGTATAATGAATATGTTAACTCGCATAAAGATATAGTGAAGGTATTTTATTATATTAGTGATGTGAAGAAGTATAAGTTTGGCTATAAAACATCTTTTACCGTATATGTTGTTAATCCTGATAATTACTATGGATTAGTATTGATAAGTAGAATTGAATGTCCTGAATCGGAGATCAATAGCCGCATTAGACAAGCTGTTATGAATCGTGGATATAACAGTACAATAGTAATAACAAAAATATAAGGAGATCAAAAATGAAGAAACAAAATGAAATAATCGGTAGCTGGTTGCCTTGTTTTAACGGATATTACGGTTCCGTTTATCGGGAATATGGCGATGAACAGGAAAATGCAGAAGTAGAGTATGTTAACGAACAAAGAGAAGAAGCAGGTAAAAAACCATCTGTAATGTGGGATGATTTAGAGATAGACTATTCAGGTTATTTTAAGGAAATCAGTGAGCATATAACTGAGTTCATTACGGATGGCTTAAAGGGATTGGGTGTAATTACAGATTACGACAGCATGGTGTTAAAGAGTCCAAAAGAGTATAACTTTCAAAACGACAGTATTGAACTGAATTTCCACCTAACTGAAGAAAATAAAGATAGGATTATGCAGTATCTTAAAGAAAATGAAGAGAAATTCTCCTCTTTTATCAAAGATAATTATACTTCTTACGATGGTTTCTGGTCGCATTACAGTAATGATTATAAAGAATGGATAGACAGGGAAGCCCTGAACGATAGTCATAAACTAGGAAAGATACTTAAATTTATCTATGAAAATGTAGAGAAATTGCCTGTTTCAGATGATTGTGTAATGGTTGAGTATGTCATGGAAAGAATATGT
This sequence comes from uncultured bacterium, assembly GCA_965372935.1. Lineage (GTDB taxonomy): Bacteria > Hydrothermota > 32-111 > QNBC01 > QNBC01 > JAGLYS01. The sequence continues at coordinate 7,452 of CBDVEF010000036.1, forward strand.
ATATCGGAATTTATAACTAATTCCCAAGAGTTAATTGATAACAAATAACATAAAGGAGATCAAAGATGAAACGAATAATAACAGAAAGTGATTTTATAGATGAGTTTATAGCTTACGATAGAGAAAATCATTTCAGTTACGAAGGCAAAGAGGCATTGTATGATTATCTGACAGGCATTGAAGAAGATGCTAATATCGAAATTGAACTTGATGTAATTGATTTATGTTGTAGTTATTCTGAATATGAAGACTTTGAGGAATTACAGCAAGACTATGCCGATATCGAAAGCATAGAGGAATTAAAAGATTATACTACTGTTATTAAGATTAACGGTGGTGGTATTATAATTGAAAGGTACTAACAAAGGAGTCGAAATGAAACGAACAATAACAGATATTAAATTAGCAGAAATAATCCTGAATTATTCGCAGACTATCGCTTTAGATGATTTATCTGCTCAGGATTTATTTGAAGAGAATTTCAAAAGAATTGGTAAAAGATGGTTGTATCTTGATAATGGTAATTTATCTATCGGTTTTAATGAGTATTACAAGGTAAAAAAAGATCAAAGAAAAAGACTTTATGATGCAATCCAAGAGGTAACTGATAACTGGTATTGTAAAGAACAATTACTTGACTATACTGATCAGGAGCTGTTTAACCTTCTTGAAAAAGAAGTTAACGGTAATATACAAAGTATTGAGGAAACCTGTGAAGAGTTTGATATTGAAATAACAAACGATTATGAAACAATAAATATAGTAGGTTATTCTCAAGGTGATTATGCTACTGTTATTGTTAATGTAGTTGAATTAGAAAAATTGACAGGTAGTGTTTTTAATAAGAAAACTTATAAGGAAATATTTGAACGCTATTTTTATGATTTTCCTATAGTTTGTAGTATTTGTTTTGATGGAGATCCTTATTTTAATAAAGATATTGAAGGAAAGTATGAGGGCTACGATACGAATGAGGTAATAAATTATTTTTATAATGAGCTATTGGAATGTTATAATTTCACTTCAAGTCAAAAAAAATTAGTTAAAAAACTACTTGAGAATAATATTCCTGATGAGATCAGTTAGTAAGAAATTACATAAATAAGAGAAAAACAAGAGACTCCTAAATATTAGGAGTTTTTTGTATATAAGCATTTTGGCTCTTTAAATTTACGATTCAATATGAAAAATAATTAAATATACCATGTGTTTTTTAAAGGTGGTTTTTAAAGGGCGAGAATAAGTTCAGTGCCTAAATGCAGGAAATTTCGTGTTATTTTCGTGTTATTTTCGTGTTATGGCGTTATTTTCGTGTTACGAGTTAAATTACCAAATATACACTTGTTAGGTATGATTATGTTATTATGTTATATTGTTATATTGTCTTGTGTACGGAACTTCCGCCGGTTTGCAGGTTCTGTTTGCGTATATATTCGTGCCTATGTTTACATAATACAGTGCCTGCGAGACACCTTTCGTGCCTAAATGCCGGTATTATGTAAACCTACATGCCTGAAAAGTGCAAATATATGACATGATATGGCGTATATATATGCGTAAAGCATATGCGTAACATATCGATAACCTTCCTCGCACGCATATACACATGCGGTAGATACGCAGGTGCGCTACATATGCACACATGTGACAGTTAAACTTTCAGGAATGTTATTTTGTTATCGGTTTTTAGAAATTTCTTAATGTTATATATTATTACTATTACTATACATACAACATCCAAAAAATCAGAAAAAACAATAGTGTGTTACATGTTATCTTTCATAATAGCTGTGTTTTAGATACGATAATGTTATTTCAATGTTACGAGGGGGTCGAAAATAACATAAATAACATTTTTTTTAAGAAAATCGTATGATAAATGTCATTTTATGGGGAAAATCACCTAAAAACAGTCCAAAATAACACGAAAATAACCCCGATGTAACATTATTGCCCTTAAATGACAATCATTTTATAATTTACAACATTTTGATTTCCAAAATATCTCAACATTATCCCTTATAGAAAATATCTCAACATTATCCCTTATAGCAGGCATGAATCATGCTACACATACGAGCGTACGCCTGCATAGCGGACACGGGTATATGCGCCTGCATAGCGGACACATACGATAAAAAACAACAAAATGATAAATATCATAAAAAAACATAAAAACATGAAAATAAATAATTGTTAACTTTTTACTTGACATTATGGATTTATTGATGTA
>CBDVEF010000037.1:0-9587 GCA_965372935.1 uncultured bacterium
CTCTCAGGAAAAAATATGGAAATGATATGGTAATTGCTGCTGGTCATAGAAAACAACCTACCAAGGAATTTCGTAATACCGGACCATTTGAAATGATTAATGTTTCTAATATTAATGATGTAGAAAACATTGTAAAAAAGTATAATATAGATGTCATATATCACCTTGCAGCTATACTTTCTGCTGTAGGTGAAAGCAAACCACAACTTGCATGGGATGTTAATATAAACGGTTTATACAATATTTTAGAAGTAGCGCGAGAATATAAATGTGCTGTATTTACTCCAAGTTCAATAGGTGCTTTCGGCCCCTCTACCCCCCCGAATGGGACCCCTCAAGACACAATCCAGAGACCCACTACAATGTATGGAGTAACAAAAGTGTCGGGAGAACTTTTATGCGATTATTATTATAAGAGATTCGGTGTTGATACAAGAGGTGTAAGATATCCAGGTTTGATCTCATATGTTGCTCCTCCTGGAGGTGGAACAACTGACTATGCAGTAGAGATATTTTATGAAGCATTAAAAAATAGGGAATATATATGCAATCTAAAAGAAGGCACATCACTTGATATGATGTATATGCCTGATGGTTTAAAGGCAGCTATAGACCTTATGGAAGCAGATTCATCAAAATTAAAACATAGAAATGCATTTAATGTAACAGCTATGAATTTCACACCTGAACTTATATATGCAGAAATTAAAAAAATAATCACTGACTTTGAAATGACATATAATATTGACCCAATTAAACAGGAGATAGCTGATTCATGGCCCAATTATATGGATGATAGTGCAGCAAGAGAAGAATGGGGATGGGAACCAGATTATGATATTGCATCAATGACTAAAGATATGATCGAAAAACTTTCAAAAAAGTTAAATATTACATTTTAAGCACTAAAAAAGGAGTGATTTATGGCAACAGATAGATTGATTAAAACCCTATATGAGAATTTGAATGATCTCAAAAATAAAGGAACCGATAAAGGACCTGAGATGGTTATAACAGGGGTAAAACCCGGCCAGGGGAATAAGGGACCCAGATATTATATTAAAGGGAAAGATAATCAGGAATTTTTAAAAATGAATGCGAATTCATATCTTGGGATGTCTCTCAGGAAGGATGTAATTGAAGCCGAAGAAAAAGCTGCCAGGGAATTTGGTGCCGGACCCGGTGCAGTTCGCTTTATTAGTGGAACATACAAAGCACATATTGATCTTGAAACAAGACTTGCAAAATTCCACCAAAGAGAATCTGCAATGATATTTAGTTCCGCTTATGTGACAAGTCTGGGTGTTCTCGTGCCTTTAATTACAAAGGAAACTGTAATTATAAGTGATGAATTGAATCATAACTGTATTATTAATGCTATCCGCCTTGCAAGACCAGCTGCAAAAGCTATCTATAAGCATAATGATATGGCGGATTTAGAATTGCAGATTAAGGAATGTATCGGTAAGGGAAAAAGGGTGATTGTTGTCACAGATGGTATATTCAGTATGAGAGGCGACAATGCTCCTCTTGATAAACTTGTTGAGATATGTAATAGATATAACTGTGAATTCGAAGAAGGTATTACATCTGTAGTTGATGATTCCCATGGTGTTGGTGCAATGGGAAAAACAGGGCGTGGTACTGAAGAGTATACCGGCACAAAGGTAGACATTCTAATAGGAACATTGGGTAAAGCGTTCGGTATTAATGGTGGCTATGTTGTAGGACCAAAAGTGATAACGGATTACCTGAGGGAAACAGCTCCAATGTATATATATTCCAATCCGATTACCGTTTCCGAAGCAAGCGCTGCAAAAAAAGCTATTGATATTTTAGATAGTCCTGAAGGTCTTAAAATGCTTGAACATCTTAAGAAAATGACAAAGAAATTTGAGAACGGATTAAAAGAATTAGGTTATGAAACAATTGAAGGTGAACACCCTATAGTTCCTCTGATGGTAAGAGATACAGAAAAAACTGCCGATTTAGTTAATTATCTTACTAAAAATGGAATCCTTGGTACAGGATTGAATTATCCTGTTGTTCCAAAAGGTAATCAAGAAATAAGATTCCAGATTTCCGTTGATCATACAGAGTATGATATCGATTATGCCCTTAGTGTTCTAAAAAAATATAAAGAAACTCATTAAGGATATTCTGTTTTTATATTATCACCCTCACCTCAATCCTCTCCCGGCAAGGGCAAGGAAGTTATATGGGGGATGAGGTGATTACTATGTCATTGCACCTTCCCATTAACTTGAATTTACAAATTAGGGCAGACACAGTTTTTCCCTATAATTTACGATTAACGATTTACGATTTTCTAATGTGTCATCCTGAATTTATTTCAGGATCTAAGAGGGAACAGAAGAGAAGGGGTAATAATTAGAACAGAGAGGAATGAATCTAATCTTTTCCTCTTTCCTTAAACTGGTTAATATGTCTATACCTATATGTTATTAACGACGAATTTCTCATTGACATAAATAGCCTCATTATATAATATACATAGAAATATATTTAAAGGAGGAACAATATGAAAATCCTTGCAATAAATCCAGGTGCAACATCAACAAAAATAGGATATTTTAATGATACAGATGAAATATTTGTTGATGTAATCAGACATAATCATGAGGAAATTCACCATTTTGACACCCCAATTGATCAAATTGATTTTAGGAATAAACTTATAGAAAGGTTTTTAGAATCAAAAAATATCTCATATAATGATATTGATGCTGTTATTGGGAGAGGAGGATTATTTCATTCCCTTGAAAGTGGTACTTATGAAGTTAATGAAAGAATGATTAAGGATATATCCGATGGGAATTTGCAAGATGAGCATATATCGAATATCGGGGCAATCCTTGCTAAAAACATTGCAGATAAAGCAAATGTAAAGTCCTATATTACTGACCCTGTTTGTGTCGATGAGTTTGAGGATATTGCAAGAATTACTGGATTACCTGAACTAACGAGAAAGAGTCTTCTTCATGCATTAAATATAAAATATATCGGGAGAAAAGCCGCAAAAGACATTAATAAGAAATATGAAGAGACTAATTTTATTATCGCTCATATGGGAACAGGCATTTCAGTAGCCGCACAGAAGAAGGGGAGGATTATTGATTCTAATAGTCCGAATGACGAAGGTCCCTTCTGTCCACAGAGGGTGGGCACATTACCGGTATCTCAATTGATAAAGCTATGCTACAGTGGGAAATATACAAAAAGAGAAATGATTATTAAAGCTATTAAGAAGGGTGGTCTTTACGCTCACCTACAGACTGATAATGTAAAAGAAATTACTGAAATGGCAAAAACCGATGAACATGCCAGGTTAATACTCGATGCAATGTGTTATCAAATAAGTCGCCATATTGGGGCTCAGGCATCTGTTCTCCGTGGTGAAATCGATGCTATAATTCTTACTGGTGGAATCGCCTATAATGAATATTGTGTTGGAAAAATAAAGGAGATGATCGAATTTCTTGGCAAACCTATACTTGTTTATCCCGGAGAGGATGAACTTCTTGCGATGGCAGAATCTGTTTATAATGTTGAGTCAGGTATTTATGATGTAAAAGTATATGAATAATAATATAAAAAAGCTTATTGTAGGTGATATGCTTGGAGCAGTTGTATCATTTATTGTTGTTTCATATATTATATCACTATTCTCAACAACAAAATTATTCGAGATTGCTACTATTATAGTATTAATATTCTTATTTCGTTATTTTGAAAAATTAAATTTATCAGGACTTAAAAAATATTTACCTGTAATATCTGTAATAGTAATAGCTATACTTTCTTATGCAATTGATATAAGATTAATAACTATATTATTTCCTTATATGCTAATTGTAATCTTTGAAAATAATGTTAAAAATGTACATATAAGAAAATGTACAAATATAATATTTGGACTTTTAGGCTATATTATAGTGCTTTTCTTTATGCAAGATTTAATGCTATTTGTTCTCTTAGGAATGCTATTGCATATTCTTTTAATACTCTCCAGAGAATTTTTCTATGACTGTACACTTATTGATGAGAAAAGAAAGGATTATTTAGATTTTATTCAAAAACGATTTTTTACAGGACGTTTTATTATCTACATTTTTTTCGCCTATTCTCCATTTCCCATAGCATTAAAGATGGTTGGTTGGATTTACATATTACTTCTTTTATTAGTAATCGATATACCACTTATAGCATTTATAGTTTACCTACGTTTAACCCATCGAAGTGAGAATTTCACAAGAATTATTAACTTAATAACATATAGTATCCCGGTATTTTATATAATTCTATTAATAGGAAGAATATCATGGAAATATTAAAAGCAGCTTTAATAGGCATAGTTCAAGGGTTAACAGAATTTTTACCCGTATCAAGCTCGGGACATCTTGTCATTGTTCAAAAATTGACAGGTTTTAATCAACCACCCATTCTTTTTGACATTACACTTCACCTTGCTACTGCTCTTGCTGTTATTACAGTTTACTATAATGAAATATTGAAACTTATATTAGCTCTATTTAAAGGAAGAATTATTGTAGATAAAGGGGGTTATCACCTGAGCAGTAAACGATTTTCATATGTTTTAATCTTAATTATTGCTCTCGTACCTGCAATTATAATTGGTGTCTTGTTTAATGATTTTATAGAAAATGCATTTAATAATCTTTTTATTGTAGCAATCGGACTTGCAATTACGACTATTATTTTATTTTTATCAAAATTATTTGAAAATCGAATAGGAGAGATCAATATAAGGAGCGGTATTGCTATAGGTATTGCACAGGCAATAGCTATTATTCCAGGAATATCTCGATCTGGCAGTACTATTTTCACAGGTATGACTTGTAATGTAGAAAAAGGTAAAGCCGCCGATTTTTCATTTTTACTTTCTGTTCCCATCATCATTGGAGCTTTCATTTTTAAATTGAAAGATATTGTTTCATTTGATATATCTCCTGCAATTTTAATAACCGGATTTATATCATCCTTCATTACCGGTTATATTGCTATAAAATTACTTTTAAGTATCATTAAAAGGGGGAAATTCTATCTATTCGGCATTTATACCGCATTTATCTCTATATTATCCCTTATTCTATACTTCACAGGGAGGTGATATATTAGAACGGATAAAAGGGCAAACAATGAATTGAGGAGAATAACTTTCCTAACGGGTTATTTAAAGGATGAAAAAGCATCCTGCCTTGTAAAGTTTGGCAATACTCATATTTTAGTTGCTGCAACAGCTATAGACAGTGTCCCACCCTATGTGCCGAAAGAAAGTGGGTGGATAACTGCTGAATATGGTATGTTACCCCGTTTATCACCTCAAAGAATATTGAGGGAGAGGAAAGGGATATCGGGAAGAAGTACTGAGATCCAGCGACTTATTGGTAGAGCATTGCGTATTTCATGTGATCTTAAAGAACTTCCGGGAATTACAATTATAATTGATGCAGATGTTTTACAAGCAGATGGTGGTACAAGAACAGCAGCAATAACCGGTGGTTTTATTGTGTTATATATAAAATTAAAAGAGTTATTGGCAAATAATAGAATTGAGTATTTCCCAATAAAACGATATATTGCCTCTATAAGTGCGGGAATTAAAGGTGGAGAAATTCTTCTTGATCTGGATTATGACGAAGATTCTTCTTCTGATGTTGATTTGAATCTTGTAATGGATGAAAAGGGAGCAATTATTGAAATTCAGGGGACTGGTGAAAGAGATGTATTCTCAGAAAATCAGCTTATTAATATGATAGAAACAATGAAAAACGGAATTTTAAAAATTATAGAGATTCAGCACAAAGTTTTAGAGAGTAATGGTTGAAAAAAATACTTACTTAAAAAGAATTAATAAAGTTAGGAAGGTAGTTAGACTTGATAAATATATCTCCTCTCTCGATATAAATCTCTCAAGAACAAAAATTAAAGAACTAATACTAAATGGAGATGTAACAGTTAATGATAATTCGGTAAAACCGCATTATCAGTTAAAAAAGGGGGATGAAATAAGAATCGAATATAAAAAGAGAGAACCATTTAAAATATTGGGGGAAAATATTCCAATTAATATTCTTTATGAAGATGAGGATATTATATTGGTTAATAAACCCGCAGGTATGGTTGTGCATCCTGCTAAAGGTAATTTAACAGGAACACTTATAAATGCTCTTATCGGAAATAAAAGAGATTTAAGAAATTCAGAAGAGAAGACAAGGCCTGGTGTGTTACATCGATTAGACAAAAATACATCGGGAATTCTTGTATTTGCAAAAACTGATTCAGGACATCTGGGAATTTCAAGACAGATAGAATCGAGATCAATGCATCGAGAATATATTGCTTATGTTTGGGGAAATATGGAATTTAATGCTGGAAAGATTGATGCACCAATTGGAAGAAGCCTTAAGAATCGATTAAAGATGAGTGTTACCAATATTCACTCAAGACATGCACTGACTAATTACAGCGTTCTTAAAAGGTATAAGATAATAACAAAAATTAAACTTAAATTACATACGGGGAGAACACATCAAATACGCGTTCATATGAATCATATTGGTCATCCTATTGTAGGCGATCCTGATTATGGTGGCAGACTTTTACAGATTGCAGGAAAAAATCTTAAAGGAAATATAAACCTATTTAACAGTATTCTTGGAATTATTAAAAGACAGGCATTACATGCTGCAAAACTTGGATTTATACATCCAAGTAAAAATTATTACATAGAATTAAGTGCTCCACCACCGGATGATATGCAACATCTTGAAGCATTTTTAAACCAATTATAGAGTAGAACCACGTAAAGGGAGAGGGAGACCACCACGAATTCACGAATAATAGATAATAGACATCAGACTTCAGATATCAGACACCAGCCGAAAAGGGAAAGAAAAAAATAACAATTTACCATTTTAGATTAACAATTAACAATTTACGATTCACAAAAATGACCATGTCATTGTGAACGAAGTGAAGCAATCCCACAAGAGTGAAGATACAAGACAAGGGTAGATATGTTAAATCTACCCTTGTCAACTTAATAGTAAATGCTTAATCTGTGGTTGTATATGATACTTTTATATAAACATTTACATCTCCTGAAGAGGTTGCTCCACCATTTACCATATTTGTTGTATTATCTATTACAATATAATAACTGCCTTCATTTATAGTCCCTGAATATGTCTTGGATATAACATTAAATGCGCTCCCTGCTGTATAGTATTGAAAAGATTCTAAGTTCTTATACTTATTAAAATTTTCTGCAGATAATAGAAGAATATCTACAGGTGTTGATTCTGTAACATTAATCGTAACAGATAAAATTACAGTTCCTGTTACTGTAAAGGGATTGAAATAATAATGTTCATTTGGTATATTTTGAGTTTGTTCAATAATTGTAGTAGTAACCGGTTCAGGAGAATTAATTGAACATCCTATAAATCCAGATATTATGATAACTGTAATAGCAGTAATTAATATTTTTTTCATGAATACCTCCAAATTATTTATTTATAATATATTTTATAATATCTCCTTCTACTTCTAATGGAGCAGGAATAATAAATCCAAGAGAAAGCAAATTTATTATTTTTTCAAATGGATTTAAATATGTATTAAATTTAATGTTTGATATGCCATCTCCACCACTATTATAGATAATACTATTAAGTGTATTTGATAAACTCGGGCTTGAATTTATGGGAATTATACCAAGCAGCATATGTCGTGGAATATGTTTTCTGAAATGTTCAATAACCTCATAATTATGAGATATTTGCTTATTTGTCATTGAAACTGGTTTATCTAACAAAGATAAATTGAGATTATAAGTAGGAATGCATCCTGTAGAAATTAATAGGACAATAACTAATATAATAATAGTGCTATAAGGAAATTGTTTTTTCATAATACACCATCCTTCTTAAAAATGATTTAATAACTTATTTACCTGTACTTAAAAAATATTTATAACTATTAATTTCTTCCCTTTTCTTCTATTGCTACGGTTCTAATATGAGAATGATCGCTCCAACCTGATTCAATCCACAAGCAAACAGTATTATCACTTGCAATATAATCACCTAAATCACTACCACATGTATAAAAACCATGCCATTTTTCACTCTTGTCAGATGCCCCCCAATAATCCCATTGCTGTGTATTATAATTATACACATGATAATGTTCTCCATCTGTTCCGGTTCCATTATCAAAAGAATAGACCCAAACGGTTAGTGTTTCAATAACTGTTGCATTTAATCCAACAATTGAATAACCAGCATTAGCTCCGCTGGTACCATATGAACTAAGAGCTATCCAAGGAGAACCATAAGAAGGATCAGGATCATAAAAATTTCCAGAGATAGAGTAATATTCATTACCTCCAATTTCTTTATAAAAACGAGCCTGTTCAGTTGTAAAAGACCATATAGCCCCTACTGTAGAGCTTCCATGATTATCCTTTGCAGATATTTTCCAATAATAAGTTACACTATAATTTAATGCCCCAGGATTATAAGCAGTGTTTGCTAAATTAGAAGATACAAGTGGTGGATTAGAACTTGTTCCAAAATATACATCATATTTAACAGTATCACCCGGGTCAGGATCACCCCCCGTCCAGTTTAAGGATATATCAATAGATTGATTTGATGCTCCATTGGAGGGAGAAGGATTTGAAGGTGTGTTTGGTGCTGAGTTAGTTGCCTGTTCTACTGTTGTAAAATGCCAGGAAGGTCCTACTGTCGAGTCACTATTTTCATTATATGCAATTACATACCAGTAATAAGTTTTACCTGAATCCAGCGTAGTTGAAATTTGATAAGGAGAAGTTACACTTGATGCCAATTGAGGAATGTTTGCCGAATTACTCCCAAAGTAGATGTCACAATTTGAGTTGATAGATTGGTCCCCTTTTAAATAGGTTGAATTCCAAGATAGATTAACCCCAGTTGTAGAAATCCCGGCTGCCCCATTTGATGGAGAAGGAGAACTGGGAGCTTCAGCTGGTCCGATATTTGGAGAGCAAGAGGCTAATCCCAAAATCAGCAGGATAATAATTAGGAAATTTCTCATAAAATACCTCCTTTAAGATATTATTGATATACAATGTTATTATTATGATACAATTCAGTTGTGAAATAGGTGTGAAATTATAATTGATTATGGAAATTTATTTTTAATATTCAATTTTTCATTTAATTCAAATATTGATATTTTATCATTTCTTGATTCATAATCTTTCTTCAAAATGTTATAAATTTCCCTTACTTCATTATTTAACATCAATCTGATGTTTTGTATTTCATCAACAACATATCTGAAATTTTCAAGAAGAGGACCTCTGTACATATTAATGGCTTTTTCAAAAGATTTCTTATTGTTGTTTTTCAATCCCTCACTAACATACTTATTGAATTCAAGTATATCCACTTTATATTCCTCTTTAAAATCAAGAATATATCCTCCATCAGAAATGGGAATAGAAAATATATACCTCTTTCCAAATATTTCATTTAGTCTCGAAACTGTTTTTC
>CBDVEF010000038.1:0-9583 GCA_965372935.1 uncultured bacterium
AGTCTTCCTATGGCTACTGAGTATACTGTAACAGTTAAAAAAGGATTAAAGGATATAGAAGGAAATGAACTTAAAGAAGACCATATATGGAATTTTAAAACACCATTACCTCAAATCAGTATATATCCCTATCAGAATTCTCATCATATTAAACTCGATCAGGAAATACATATATACAGCAGTATTGCTTTAGATATTAGATCATTAAAAAGTAAGATAGAATTTATTGAAACGGGATCTGGCAAATATATAAAATATAGATTTTTAGAAAGCAAGAAAAACCCCAAAAACAAAGAGGATATAGGGATGTATCGCATTAGATATGACTATATCCTAAATCCCATACAAGAATTAAAGAGGGATATGCAATATACAGTAAAAGTGAAATCCGATGTGATGACAGAAAGAGGGAACAGACCTACTGTAAAAGAGTTTTCATCATCGTTTAGAACATATCCTGCATTCCGATTTCTAAAAGTAGGATTTTGCGGATATTGTGGCAATAAACTAACTACAGTACCATACATTGCATTTACAAATAATCCAAACTGGGAGAATTTCAATAAATTAGTCTCTATTGAACCTAAACCGGAAAAATGTCCTTTTCATCAATATAGTTGCTGTGATTTTGCAATCGGAATAAATGATTTTCTTCTAGAACCTAAAACCACATATACAATTACAATAAGGGAAGGATTAAAGGACATTTATGAGCAAGAGTTAGAGAATCCACAGGATATTACATTTACAACAGGAGAACTCACGCCTAAAATGTGGGGACCAAGTGGTTACCAAATCATTACTCCTAATATAAAACCTATACTGGGGGTAAAGACGATCAATGTAAATACTGTTTTCTATAAAATATTGCGTTTGAACCCCAAGGATATATTGATAAGAGAACAATTAAATTATTATTATACAATAAACAAGCTCATCTCAGAGATAAAGAGCAAAGAGAAAAAGGTCAACATAAAATTGAGTGAGATTGGTGTAGGCAAGAGATATTTCGATCTAAAACCTTATCTTAGAGCAGGGGAATATGGGGTTGTTGCATATACTTTTCATTCCCCTATTGTTCCATGTTACAGTAATCCGATAACATTTAATGGTATTATCTTAAGAACAAATATTGGGATTTACACACAATTTTTACCTACAGGCGGGATTGTTAAACTAAATCAACTTACTGATGGATTACCAGTATCTTCTGCTAAAGTAAAAATCTATCGTGAAGATGATTTACCAAGATTAGCGAAGATTTGGGATTTAATTACAAATACATATATAAAAGAAATTACCCCCTGTTTTGAGGGTATAACCGACTTGGATGGTTTATTAATGTTATCGGGTAAGGATATAGCTAAATGCACTAAAAGGAGAATCAGGAACAAAATATTAAATGAACTCTACCCACCCGAGGCAGACCCGGATGATATTCTATATGATCAGGAAAGATTTGGATTTGCAGAGCCTCCAAGACTACTTATTATAGTGGAAAAAGGTAATGATTGGACATTTATTCAAACACAATCTAATGGTAATCCTGCTATATGGAGTTTTGGTATACTTATAGATTGGGAAGCGGAACGTCCAATTTCACGAGGAACTATATTCACAGATCAATATCTATACCGTCCTGGTGATACAGTAAGAATAAAGGGTGTATCTCGATTTCTCCTTTATGGGAAACTTCTTACCGGAGAGGGATTGGAATATAAGATAAAGCTTTATGACCCAAAGGGGGCAGAAAAATATATTGGCAATGTAAAAGTGAACGAGTTCGGAGCATTCAACCTGAATATACCCACTAAAAAGGGGCAAACATTAGGATTTTATAGGGTGGTTGCCGAAACTCCACATCATGGTTTAAAATTCTATGGTAGTTTTAGATTGGCTTAATTCAGAGTTCCTGAATTCAATGTATATATGGATATAGATAAAGAAATTGTTTTACAAGAAGAACCTGTTATGATTTCGTGGGAAGGGAAATACTATTTCGGAGCACCGATGTCAGGTGTAAAATCTTCTCTAAATATTACACGCAGACATAGATATTTCAGACCAAAGGGTTGGGCAGGATTTTCTTTTGGTGTTCCGGAATACATTGAGAAGAGTAAAGCCTCTTTAAGTAGCAGATACTTAATGGAGACTTTTAATCTTAATAAGGATGGCAAGGCATCCAAATCCATAAAATTTCAATCGGATGATGTCCCTTATCCAATGACATATCATTGTGATGTTAAAGTGGAGGATGTTTCAAAACAAACATCTTCTTGCAGCAGGGATTTTATACTACTTCCCGACAATCGTCTTATCGGGATAAAACTTTCCGATTGGATTGTAGCAAAAAATAACAGTATAAATGTTTCTGTAATAGTAAGTTCACCGGAAGGGGAAGCATTAACTGATATCCCTATTAATATTAAGTTGATAAGAAGAGAGTACCACTCTGTAAAAACAAAAACCTCTGATGGAAAGTTCAAAATCGAACGTTCTGAAATTAAGAAAACAGTAGAGACAAAAGAGGTGACCAGTTGTAAAAAACCAGTAAATGTAACATTGACACCTAAAGAAACGGGATCTTTCATCGTTATGGCAGAATTGGGAAAAAAGCCGGATAGCAGGACATCTGCTGCTACATCACTCTGGGTTGCAGGAGAAGATTATGTCCCTTGGGAGGGTGTTGGAGAAGATAAGCTTGAAATTATTATGGATAAAAAGGAATATAAGGTAGGGGATAAGGCTATAGTGTTTGTGAAATCACCGTTTCCGGAAGCAGAGCTTCTACTTACTGTATGCCGTGAGAAGATATTCTTAAAAGATACAAAGAAAATCAAAGGTAGCGGATACACTTATTGTTTTAGAATAACCGAAGATATGTTACCAAATGCTTATGTAGGAGCTGTTTTATATCGGTTGGGAAAGCCTATTGTTCCCATAGAGGAGGAAGAGGGAAAACATATTGAGAAGATTGGGTTTGTCGGTTTTAGTGTTTCGATTTCCGATAAATACCTTAATGTAAAAATTAAACCATCACAGGATAAACTAAGACCATCCGAAGAGTTAGATGTATATGTACAAGTTACACGCACAGATAAAAAGATATATAAAAGTGAGTTAACTGTAATAGTTGTCGATGAAGCTGTGTTATCATTGACAGGGTATAAACCACCTGATTTAGTGAATATTGTATACAGACATAGAGGGTTATCAGCCAGGATAAACGATAATCGTCCATTTATCATAACAGAGGAAGATATACTACAGAAAGGTTCAGGTTATGGTGGAGGATTAATGAAAGAAATTGTTGGTCCAAGGATGAGAAGTAAATTTCTGAAATTAGCATATTATAATCCGAATTTAATTACTGATAAAAATGGGAAAGCCCATTTTAAATTTAAAGTACCTGATAATCTTACAACCTGGAAGATTATGGTAGTGGCAATAGGAAAGAAGAATTTTTTTGGCTATGCAGATAAAAAAGTAGTAGTATCTCAACCATTTATACTCAGACCTATTTTTCCAAGATTTGCAAGGATCGGGGATGAATTCCTATCTGGTGTCGCTGTAACAAATCTCACCAAGGCCGATGGGTTGGTGAATATAAAGGCAAAAATAATAGGTAATTCTCTTATCTTCAAGGATAATGAAATGGAGAAGAAAGGAGTGCATATAAAAGCAGGTGAGTCAAAGACTGTACTCTTTCCATTTAAGGCAAAGGGCATTGGTGAATCAAAACTTAAATTTATAGCTAATTTTAGTGGCACATATAATAATAGAGGGATAGAGGAATCGGATGCATTACAAATACCTTTTACAGTCCAGGACATATTAGCAACAGAGACTGTTGTCTCCGTAGGAGAGACAACAGATAAATCCAAACAGCAAATTAAAATTGGAGATGAAATTAGAAAGGATGTAGGAGGATTAAATATATTCCTTTCCAGCACGGCATTGACTAATATTGGTGAAGGGGCAAAGTATCTGGTGGATTATCCTTATGGTTGTCTGGAGCAAACTTTAAGCAGATTGTTGGCTCTTATTCAGTTAAAGTTCTTGTCGGATAAATATGGATTTTCCTTACAGGCATTTAAGCCAGTGGATAAAGTGATAGAGGCGAATATAAGAAAAATAATGCTTATGCAAAACACTGATGGTGGATTCAAATTCTGGCCTACAAGTGTTAAATCCGATTGTTTTCTCTCTCCTTATGTTGCATACCTTATAAAAAGAGGTAGTGATCTTGGCTATACGGTTCCTGAAGAGAATGTAAGTAAACTATTGAATTTTCTTGATCATACATTAAGAAATCCTTGTTATAGATTCTGCACATGGCAAGGACTTGCCGAGTACAGGATTAATATTCTTATGGGAATGCACCATTTAGGACATAAAGATGAAACCTACTTTGAGGAATATTTTAATCGTAGAAACGAGTTAAGTTATGGAGCACAAATAAACCTCGCATTTCTCCTGTTCCAATCGGCAAATTGGAAAAAAGAAGCATATATATTATTAGATGAAATAAAAAATGGTATGTTCATAACAGCCCAGACAGCTCATTTTGAATCTCCAAGAGAGCTTCCTCGCTCATGGTTGTTTATGTACTCACCTATAATAACTACAGCTGAAGGTATTAAATTATTCTTGGAAATGGATCCAGAGAGTGAATATATAGCAAAAATGGCGAGATACATTTTAAATGCAAGAAAAAATGGAAGATGGAGAAATACATATGAAAATGCTAAAGCAATAGATGGATTGGTGGATATTTCTCTAAAAAGGGAAGCTAAGCCACCTGAATATACAAGTACAATGTTCATTGCAGGAAAAGAGGTGGTTAAGCATTTATTTAAAGGTTATACATATAAACCTCAAGAGAAATTTGTACCTATATCAAAATTACCAAAAGGTTTAAATGATATAATAATATCTAAAAAAGGTAGTGGACGATTATATTACACTCTTTCATATTCATACCGATTGAAGGGACCTCAACCGTCACAAACGGAGGGTTTTTCTATTAAACGAACGGTTAGAAACAAGGATACTGAAAATGTTATAGTTGAATATGGAAAAAATCCACCAAAACAGGTTAAAATAGATGTAGGAGATATTATAGAGGTAGAATTAGAATTTTTGGTTCATCAAACAGGCTATCATTTAATCATTGATGACCCAATACCTGCTGGATTAGAGGCAATAGATGCTTCTTTGAAGACTACATCTACGAGATATAAAACAGGCACATCCGAACGCGTAAGTAGAGGATCACAGCGCAACCCTATAGATCATTCAGAATTACGGGATGATAGAGTCGGACTTTATGTGCATTTTATTTCACCCGGAATTTATAAATATAGATACTTATTAAGAGCGACTTCTTCCGGTGTATTTTTCTGGCCAGGTGCAAAGATATCTCTTATGTATGAACCGGAGCAATTTGGAAGAAGTAGTGAGGGATTTATATCTATATTAAAATGATATGAAATTAGGATTACTAAATATATAGATATACGAAAAGAGGATAGATGAATACAAAATGGGGAATAGATAAAATAAAATGTAAATGGGATGCTTTTTTGATATTTTGTAGTTTTCATAAATTGAATATATTAATAATTTTTGTATGTGTATTATTTATATTTGGATTTAGTTTCCGATTTACACCTTATATATTTCCTATTAGGAAAAAGGATATAGATAGAAAGCACTTCAATTCTGTAAAATTCTATGATAGGCATGGAAACCTACTTCAGGAAGTGCTTTCACAGAATTTTAAGAGTTCTGTTTATGTGAGTATTGACAGGGTTTCTCCATATTTTTTGCAAGCAATAATAGTATCTGAAGATAAGAGCTTTTATAAACATAGAGGAATCGATTATAGAGCTATATGTAGAGCTATTTATCAGAATATAAAATCGAAAAGGGTTGTTTCAGGTGCTTCTACAATAACACTTCAGCTGGCAAGGATGATTAACCCTGGTAAGAGAACGATAATAAAAAAAGTCAAAGAGGCATATCTTGCTTATAGATTAGAAGCTGGAATGAATAAAGAGACAATTTTAGAAGAATATATCAACAGACTTCCTATGGGAGGTAATCTTTATGGTGTAGAGGGAGGCGCTAGAGCCTATTTCGGTATACCATCCTCAGATTTAACACTGGCACAAGCTACATTTTTGGCATCCATTCCGAATTCCCCGAATAAGTTCAATCCATATCATAATTTAAAAGAGATAAAAGAACGACAGAAATATGTATTAGAAAAGATTTATAAACAGGGGTTGATTCCAAAAGAGCGAATTAAAGGTGTTTTAAAGGAAAATGTATTACTTAAACCTCAAATTTCATCTTTTCTTGCACCACATTTTGCCTTCCATCTGATGAGTAATATACCCGTGAATGCACAGGTGGTAAGAACAACCATTGACGGTGAATTGCAAAAAATGGTAAAAGAACAGATTAATAAAGTATTATATAAACTAAAAAGATTTAATGTTACAAATGCAGCTGTCATATTATTAGATAATAATACAGGTGAAGTATTGGCTTATGCAGGTTCTGCAGATTATTTCAATAAAGAAAATGAAGGGGAAAATGATGGTGTGAGATCTGCAAGACAACCGGGTTCAACGCTAAAACCGTTCTTATACTTAATGGCGATGGAGGAAGGATTCAATCCGGCAACTATAATTTCAGATATACCTACTTATTATCGAATGCCCGAAGGTATATATAGTCCTAAAAATTACTCGGAAAAATTTCATGGTCCTACGAGACTTCGAGAAGCTCTTGCCAATTCCCTCAATATACCTGCTGTAAGAGTTCTGGCTAAAATTGGTATAGATAGATTTTTAAGCCGACTTAGAGAATATGAGTTTTATTCATTGAATAAAAATGCGGACTATTATGGTATTGGTATGGTTCTCGGTGGGGGTGAAGTAAGTCTATATGAATTGTCAAGAGCATATATGTGCCTTGCAAAGATGGGACATTTCATTCCAATAAAAGAGATATTAACAATAAACGGAGAAAAACAGAATGAAGCCATTGAGGAAAAGACAATTTCTACATATCAAATGAACTATTTGATTGCAAATATTTTAAGTGATAAATTTGCGAGAACATCAGAATATGGATTCACATCAGTATTAAATTTTCCTTTTTCTTGTGCTGTTAAAACAGGCACATCCTTCCATTTCTGTGATAATTGGACTATGGGTTTTACAAAAGATTTTACACTCGGTGTTTGGGTGGGAAACTTTAATCATTCTTCTATGCAAAATGTATCCGGTGTATCAGGTGCAGGTCCTATATTTGCCAATATTATGATGATGCTTTATAACAATAGGGATTGGCCCGGAAAATATTCTATACCGGATGACATTGTTAAAGTTCCAATTTGTGCTCTATCCGGAAAAAAACCAAATAGAAACTGTTTATCAATTATTGAAGAAATTATTCCAGAGAGAGATTTAGCAGTCTATGAAAAAGATAGTTGCAAAATGCATATAAACTATAAAGGGGAGAAATTTATCGTTTTGCCTGAAAAATATCGTGAATGGGCAATAAATCTTGGGATAAAAGCACCACCTGATGAATATTGTCAGGAGCAAGGATTTAGCATCTCTAATCCAAAAGATGGAGTTACATATTATAGACTTTCTAATCTCTCACCGGAATTTCAATCAATAAGATTTGAATTAAAGAATTCAAATATGAAGGGGAAGATAGAATGGATTTTAAACGGGATTCCCTTACAAACGACTTTTAAAGAACATAGTTTTTTATGGCAGGTAAAACCAGGTAGTTATACATTAAAAGCAATTTCAGAATATGATAATGATTTATCCGATAGTGTTGAATTCATCGTAAAATAGAAATATATTTGTTGTTAAATGTTTTTTAGATACTTTGCGAATAGAAAATTGGAAATAGGGAAATATAAGAATGGTTAACAACTGTTCTTATATAAATTTACTCTGTCATTTTTTAATGAATAGAGAATCTAACCACTCATCCGTAAATATTGATTGTCTAATTTAATTCTGAAGTTAATATTAATGCAATCAATATTTAGATAATTCTTTCTCTTTTTCTATACCTTTGGCACTTTCCTATAATATCGTTGTATTGCACGAAATAGAGGAAAATCATCCCTTTTTATTCCTGAATAAGTAATAGACTTACCTTCCCTTTTCCTTTTGCGAACTTCGTACTTTATTTTCTTTTTATTCCATTTTTTTCTTTTTCTAATTAAGGAAGAATCAAAACCAGCAGCTTTGAGTGCAAATTCCCATGAACCAAATAATATTGTAGCTTCTCCAATAAGAGATTTTACTTCTCTTTTTACAAATTGATAATTTAGAGGTTTTCCTTGATTATGAAGTTTCCTGATTTCTAAAATCACATGTTCTCTTGTCCATTTTTCATGATATTTCCTAATTTTATTATAATCAAGCCCGGCATATGTTATTGCATTTCCCCAACTGGAAAAATACTCAATGGCAGCATAAAAAAGTTTGGAATGGTGTTTCCTTGCCCAAGTAGTATTTAAAGGTAATTTTTGTTTATATAAACATAGGATATCATCTATAATTTTATCATCTGACCAAATCTGCACAAAGGGAAAAGGATTATTACTGATTGGTTTCTTCTTAATTTTAGAATAATCTAAACCAGCATGTTCAATAGCTAACTTCCAACTACCAAAGTGTTTACGCCCTGCGGAATAAAGCCTATTATCATTCTCTATCATATACTTTGCATTTAGTGGTTCTTTGCTTTTATATCTTTCCTTAATTTGAAAAATAATCTTTTTTTTCGACCATACTAAGGTTCTTCGGATTTTAGAATAATCGAGTCCTGCTGCTTGAATAGCAGCAGCCCAACTACCAAAATTGCGTTCACACATTCCCATAAATCTTCGATTATTAAAGGATATAAAAAGAGCATATAGAGGTGATCCTTCTCTATAAAGTCTTTTGATCTCTTTTATAATCTCTTTTCTATTCTCTTCTTTTTCAGTATTTATTTCCATTCTTAAATTATTACACCTTAATAGGTATAATTAATGTATAGTTTTATATTTAAATTGAATTAATATAACAATCATAAAGTAAAATTTATCATGAATAAATTATCCTGTCAAATATAAATAATGGGAATGGGGTAGATGGGTATAGATTCTGAAACAAGTTCAGGATGACAATGTGGGGAGACAATGGGGAGAGTTCACAATGACTGGGAAAAGGTTATATGAATAATGAATTACAGTTGGAAAATATGTCTATATATACTTACATTATATAACTAATTTATAATTGACAAACATATAATCATTGTTGTATTACGATTAATATGGATAGGAGAAGGACTAATGATGTTGATTAAAGCCGTTATGGCTTTTAAACTTCCTCCCTATCTCTTTATTGAAAGAGCATTTGTTTAGTATGAATATTATTAATACATTTTCAAAATTTAATAACACTCCATTAGATGATTTTGAAGGCTTTACTCCAAAGGATATGCATAATTTACTATATTCACCATTTGATGAAAAAACATCTCCGATGGT
>CBDVEF010000039.1:0-9469 GCA_965372935.1 uncultured bacterium
ATAGTATGTATTCTTATAGGTCCGGCTGGAACTTCAATACGATAAATTCCATTTGTATCAGAGATTATGGTATCTAATTCACTTTCTGGGAAGTAAATTCTGCCACATTTATGTTCACCAGTTTCACTATCATATAACCTTCCTGTAAGAATAGCCATATTTGTCTTTCCCACTTTGGGTGTCTTGTCTACCTCTTTAAACGAATAAACAAAACCTGCCGATGCTTTCCACTGAGGTGCAGAACCCCAACATTGAGTAATATAGTAATTCTCATTTGCAATCAAATCCATTAATGTGTCAACATTGGAAGATAATCTATAATCAAAAGCAATATTTAATGCTATTTGCGATTGTTCTCCAAGATTAAAGCCTATTGTTAAATAATTTAGATTATTAGGAATAACATTATTATCCCTGAAATGTATTCCCGTAAATTCGAAATATGGAGAAAAACCCTTTAAGGTAACATCCAAACCCGCTCCATATGTGAAGAAATCCGAACGATGATTAACAAACCAAGTTCCACCCGGTTTATTGTAAAAATGCCCTAAATAACCAAAATTGACATTAAAATTTGATGTGGCACCTTCTGCCTCTTGTACAATAGAAAATAAGAAATTTGTACCGAGATCTGTTCCATTGTCAGTGAAATATCTAAATATTCCACCATTATTCCCTATATAGTTATTTTCGAAAAGCACACCTGTATCACTTAATGTTGTATCATATGATACACCTGTTTTAATTGTTATAAATGGGTTGATACCCATCTTAAAAGGCATATCCCCAAACAGATTACCTGAGGATAATTTTAACCCTATCTGAGTATCTCCAAATCCTTTTGACATCAAATCATATGAAACTGCTCTATAACTCGCTCTGGCAAGTGCCAAATAATCTACCATATACTTACCCATTATATTGAATTCTATATAATCGGAAAAACTAATTCCAAAACCTGTTGATATATTGCCCATAAATGCATCATCCAGCAAAGAATCGGGTAGTCCATTGTCTGTTCTAATAAACCTTCCATAAATTCCATTTCTTGTGAAATCAGTAACTTGAAGAGAGAACCTAATAGAATAAGGTTTGTCACATGAAGCACTTATGATTCTATAACCACCATTAAGACCATTTATAGATGGTAACGAATATAACATTCCCACAGAAATGAATAAAAACAAAAATAGTAATCTTAGCATTTTCATATAAACCTCCATATTAATTCTTATAATGAAATAATGTTAATTTTCCTTTTTGTATCGATATAAAAACCTTATTTTTTATTGCTTTATTACTTATACCTATAGATTCACAGTGCCTAAATTTACGATTTGAAATATTATAAAATAAACCATCGCAATTTCCCGTTGTCGCTTCTGAAAATGTAAATATTGAAATATTTTCACCTCTTTTTGTATTTAGCTTCATATCATTCATAAATGAATAGATAGTATAATTTTCACCTCTAAAATTTATTCTTTCCCCTTTACTAATCGCTCTTTCCGCATTCATAAGAATTGATATAAAATGATCCATTCTTCCACCCTCAAAAGCATATACATTTAATGCTGAGCAACTATATTCTCGAAAAGCATATCTAAAAGCAATGTAATCATCCGTTTGATCCTTTATTGAATTATAAACCTTTAATGATACATTATTATTAATAAAATAATTATACACATTTTTATTGATGGAATCCATATCCCCAATGAGTACATCAGGTTTGATTTCTAAATCGTAAAGATAATCAGCTCCTCTATCACATGCAATAATTTTATCTGCTTTTAATATTTCATCTCTAAAATATTTTGTACCATTATTATCTCCCCCGAGTATGATAGCCACATAATTATCCATAATTAAATCACCGTATTCTTCTTCCAATTATCTCCGATATATCTATGCCTAAAGCAAGCAGAAATCCAATAATTGAATT
This sequence comes from uncultured bacterium, assembly GCA_965372935.1. GTDB lineage: Bacteria > Hydrothermota > 32-111 > QNBC01 > QNBC01 > JAGLYS01. The sequence goes on from CBDVEF010000039.1 coordinate 1,946, forward strand.
TTGAATTAGTTGAACCTTTAATATCTCGGAAATTAACGGTCTTACCTCTGGTTTTAATAAGTACACAAAAGCTCCCTGGAAAAATGCGGAAACGAGAATAAATAAAACAAATACTAAATATCTTATTGTCTTAAGTTTAACCGTACTTAATCTTTTATGAACAAATAAGAAATAAATGATAAATAAAATAATAAATACCAATGAATATAAAATGCCGATTAAACTAAATTGGTATACAACCATTAGTATAAACAACAGGAGTAATGAACCTGATAGAAATAATAATCTTTTATTGAATCTAAATATTCCATATTGAACCGATATTATAAAACCGATTAATGTATATTGGAATGCAAATAAATCATAATTGAAAATATCTTTTCCATTCATTACAAAACCTACGATAATGACAATTACAAACGGGATAATAAAATTGAGGACATATTTCAAGATATTCATATATATATACTCCTTTATTCTATACATATAATAATACGAATTGAACATTTTATCAACAACATATTTTTATAAATGGATCTAATGGGGTCAGGCTGGAATTAGGAATATAGAAAAGAAATGCTACCATTTTAAAATTCTTTCTTTCATATCTGCGTATAACGCACAAGCAGGGGGAAAAAATGTCGAAATATCAACCCCCGGCTCCAATATATATTATATTGAGTTCAAGCTGGAAGTACATCCTAAATTTCACCATCTTCTATAATTTTTCTTATCTCGGGAATTATATAAATATTTTCCAGTGACTTCGTTTTAAGGCATTTTATGCAAATTAATATTTGATCTTCAATTGGCATATTATTGTTTAAAATAATATAATCTTTCCCATATGATTTACAAATGCCGTTTACAATTAATCTTTTCTCCCAGATAACCTGTATATTAAGCATTTCTGCAATTTCTAAAAGCTTGTTTAATAGTTCCTTTTTATCCATACTTGACAAAATAATTTATAAGCATATTATAAATCTATGATTAATGGTATTGGCATTGACATTATTGAAATAGAACGAATTGGAAATCTTATTAATTGCTATGGAGATAGATTTTTGAATCGTATATTCACAAAAAACGAAATTAAATATGGAAAAAGTAAATCCAATTTTGAATCCTTTGCAGGAATGTTTGCGGCAAAAGAAGCTTTCATAAAAGCTTCCGATGAAAACGGCATTAATTTTAAAGATATTGAAATACTGCATAATCATAATAAAAAGCCATACTACAAAATAAGGATTTATAGTCCTGGCAAGAATTACTCTCTCTCTATATCCCATAACAAAACGAATGCTATTGCTTTTTGTATAATTTCTTCTTAAGAATTTTATTCAATTTGTCGATTTCATCTTTATTCATATGATATATATACTCTTCGGAAGGGTATGCTCCTGATTTAACCTCTTTTATATATCCCCTAATAGCTACGCTAATATCCTCCCTTATATCTTTATATACTTTTACAAACTTTGGAATTTTCCCGAAATTCAATCCCAGTATGTCATTTATCACAATAATTTGTCCATCAGTCTTATTCCCGGCTCCAATCCCTATTATAGGTATATTTACCTTATTTTTAATAATTTGAGTAACATTTTCTGGTACCGATTCTACAATTATTGCAAACGCACCGGCATCCTCAACAGCAATTGCATCTTCTATAATTTGAATGGCTTTATCAGCAGTTTTACCTTGTACCTTGTATCCACTATAAAGATGATATGATTGAGGTTGCAATCCTATATGTCCCATCACAGGGATTCCTGATTTAACAATAGCAGATATTTTATCAATCATATTTTTCCCGCCTTCCAATTTCACAGCATCACATTTACCTTCTGCTATAAATCTGCCGGCATTTAATATTGCATCTCTTTTCGATGTTTGATAACTCATAAATGGCATATCGCCTATCACCATTGCTCTTTCACATGCTCGAGAAACAGCTTCGCTATGATATAACATAATTTCGATTGAAATACCAATTGTGCTCTCTTTTCCAAATACTGTAGTTGCTATGGAATCTCCGACCAGAATCACATCAATGCCAATTTCATCCTCAAGCCTTGCAATAGGATAATCATAAGCAGTCATTAATGTAATTTTATTCCCCTCTTGTATAATCCTATATAACGCCTCTATTGTGTTCTTATGCAATTATTCTTCCTCTTCCTCTTCAATAATAACTGTTCCCGTAGTATCCGGTGCTTCTTCTTCAACTATAACCGAACTTGTTGTATCCTCAGTAGATTCCTCTTCAATAATAGGTTCTGTTGTTTTAGAGGTTGGGATCTCCATAATAACAGTTGCATTCGAGTCAACTCTAACTGTATCTCCGACTACAGGTATTTCCTCCTCAACAATTGTTCTTGGTTCTATTTTTATTGTATCTTCTTTTATGGTAGGAACTTCTTCTTCAATCAACGGTTGCTCTTCTTCGATTTTAATAGTCTCTTTTACTACAGGAGTCTCAACTTTTTCCTCTATTATCGGGGTTTCCTGTATAATTTCTTTTATTGCTTCCCCTTCAGGAAGAGCTTTTAATTTCAATAAAAGATCTGTATATTTTTCACTATGAATATCACAAACATTTGTAACATAAGCAGAAGAAAAGTTCCCCCCTACCCACATTAATTGAATTTTCCCATGTATATCCCCCTTTTCATCTATCATATCAAACTTGTCCCCTTGTGTAAAACCATCAGATTTTCCCTTATCGATATAAGCATAATCATAATCTTTTAATATACCATGAGTTTTGCAAAATCCTAAGATTTTTGCTTTGACACCTTTTTTCACTTCAGTGAAATTAAAATCCAGGGTATAATATGGTTGCCAATAGTCCATAATTAACATACCTTCTGTTAATGGTTTATTGATATCTTTTATTTTGCATACAGAATATTCATCAAATATATCACTTACAATTATCGTTCCACAGATTTTAATTATTTTTCCACTATTCTTCCCTGAGCTTACAGATTCTCCATACTCAAAAACCGAGAATTTTTGGCCAATTTTCGCATTATTCTTACCTAAATTAATCTTTACCATCTCAAATGGTAAAGAACCAGTTTTCATATCGGATTTATCATATTTACCTGTGATTTTACCTACCTCTAACCTCTTATCTGATACAAAACCACCATAATATAATCCTTTATATGATACATTATTCGGGAAATGCATAAGTCTCAAAAGATTTTGCTCAGGAAGCATCTTTTGTGCTTTAAGCCAGTCAATACTTAACCCCTTTTCTCCATACATTTTAGATAAATCCGTATATCTAATACTTTTAAATTTCATGCTCTTGCCTTTTACGCTAATCTCTGTCAAACTACCTTCGCCCGGTATAGGTAATTCAAAAACTTGTTCCGGATAAATCCAATGAGGATTTTCAATCTTATCTCTATTTAATTCATAAATATCCGGCCAGAGAAATGGGTTATTTAAATAGAAACCAGCAATATCCCAAAGTGTGTCACCCTTCTTTACCGTATGTGTTTTTGCTGTAAGGACAGTAAATACAAAAACAAATATTAAAATTATAGTTAGGAGTTTTCTCATCTATTTCTCCTTTGTTATATTTTTGGAATCCTTTGATTCTTTATCATCTCCACTATCTTCCTTTTCATCTTTCTTAGTTTTGCTATTTGCCTCTCTTTCAAGTTTCATAAAATTCACTTTTATGTCATAGATTGTTTGATTCAACATATCCAACTCATTTTTACTTAGATTATTAACAGTCTTCTCCTTAACAACATCAATAAATTCTATCATCTGTTTGGTAACTTCTAAATTTAGTTCGGATTTCTTGCTAATGGGATTTTCTATCATTCCCATTGATTGATATGCTCCTGTTGAAATAAAAAGTACTAATTTCAAGAATGAAGTATTATCATTATTTCCCATATTTCCTCCTATAGTTTTGTATGAATTATTCTATTTGCAATTGAACGTATATTTATTGGTTTATTATTATCATAATATATTCTCGTAACTCTCTCTCCGATTCTTGTAATTACCTCATAGTTTATAGTATTACAAAGCTTAGCTATTTCACCAGCTGATATAATATTACTCCCTGAACTGCCTATAAGAACAACAGTATCTCCAATTTTAACATCATCAACTTTCGATACATCAATCATAGTCAAATCCATACATATATTACCTAACACCTTGCAGAATTCACCCTGCACCAAAACATATCCTTTGTCAGACAAACACCTTGGGAAACCATCAGCATACCCTATATTAATTGTAGCAACTTTTAGATTTCTGTCAAGTATTTTCATACCATAACTAACAGTATCCCCTTTTTTCATATTAACTATTCTCGATATTCTTGTATAAAGCGACATCACAGGTTTTACATCAATATATTTTTTCAATGAGATATCTGTATATAAGCCATATGCTAAAAGCCCTGGTCTGACCATATTCATATGCATATCAGGGAATCTTAAAAGAGCTGCACTATTTACAAAGTTATATATTATATTATCTAAACCAGCATTTTTAAGTTTCTTTTTAATTTTTTTAAATAATTCAATCTGATTATATGCAAATTGATTTATTTCATCTTCTGCAGTAGAAAAATGACTGAATATTCCTTTAATGTTAATATTTTTATATTTCTTTTTAATGTATAATATTTCATCAAATGCTTTTTCATATTCAAAACCCGTTCTACCCATACCTGTATCAATCTCAATAAATACATCCCTTATATGTTTCTTCTCTTTTGCATAATTATTAAATATATCTATAAATCTCCTGTCTGTAAGTGTTGGAATAATATCATACTGAATTATATCTTCTATATCGAAATCGAATACAGGACTTAATATTACAATTGGTAATGATATCCCATATTCCCTAAGTTCTATTGATTCTTCAATGCCAGCTACACCTAAGTAATCCACATCCAATTCTTCCAATGTTCTTGCAATCTCGCAACTCCCATGACCATAAGCATCTGCCTTTATAGGTATAAGTAATTTGGCTTTTGTTAATGATTTGATATTAGATACATTATATTTAAATGCATCGAGATTAATATTAGCCCATGTTCGTTTTTCAAAATTTAACATAATACTGTTTATAGCAAAAATATTAAATAATTGCAAGAAATTAAATTGAATTGATGTTACAATTCTAAAATGTCGCATATTAATTACAAAGCAAAGTGTAACATAGTAGGTATTGCAAAAGAGATTGCCCTATCCACTTATTTGTTTAATCCATCTGTCAGTTTTGTTCAATACTCTTACAAAATAAATTTCTCCCCTTCTCTTCTATTCCCTCTCACCAAAGCACACTATCCCTTCTATAACTTCCTCGCCCTTGATGGGAGAGGACTGAGGTGAGGGTGTTAATAAGTATTTAAGTAGGAAGTGGGAAGTAGGAAGTTTAAAGATGAAAATCGAAAAACGGGAAAGCCTACGCCAACGGGAACGGATCGCAGGGGCGAATAATTATTCGCCCCATTTCGTGAAATAAAGCTAAAATTTATCCCCATCTCTCCCCGTCGTGTAATTTGTTGATATTCTCTTTCCCTTTTCGGCTGGTGTCTGATGTCTGGTGTCTGGCATCCATTATCTTTTATTCGTGAATTAGTGGTGGATCTCCCTCTTTCTCCCCCTCCCTTCTGTTCCCTCCCACAATGGGGCGGGAAAGTAATAATATCACTCCCTTTCGTGTAATTCATTGTAAATTCGTGAAATTAAAGGTAAAAATATTCTCTTCCCCTTTTCGGCTGGTGTCTGATGTCTGGTGTCTGACGTCCATTATCTTTTATTCGTGAATTCGTGGTTATTTCCCTTTCTCACTTTCTACTTGATACTTGTAACTTGTTACTATTTTGTACATTCGTGTTTATATCTTCTTTCCGTGCATTTTCCCCTGTGTTAACATTAACACCAAAATATATATGTGCAAAATTACTTTAAATTGAGCATTTCAAACTAATATTTATCTTATTATTTATCTCCTTAACAGTATTAAATTCGTAGTTAATATTTATATCTAATCTTTTGACAGTATAATTAATCTTCACTCGAGCAGATATTCCACTTCCCTGATAGAGGTGTGAGCCTATAAATCCTGTAAAGTAATAATCGATCGCATTAGAATCCTTTGTATTAAATATTATTGTACCTACTAAAATATTAAATTTATCAGAAATATCCAATAATAGGTAAGAGCTATATAATACACCTCCCCACAACAAGTTTTCCGAAAAATCGACAATTCCATAAGCATCAATCCCAAAGTTGATAGTATGATAAGGAAATATTCTAAACTTTATACCTGGCACTAATGCATTATATGAAGTTTTGTACATATAATGCTTATAAATTAATTCACAATTAGCATTAAGATAGTTTAAATTAGTAATATTACCTTTTAATCTTATTCTATTTGTAACCTTACTGTTATATGTGAAATTAGGCTTTTCGGAATATGAACTATTATATGATAATATATACATTCTTGACAAATAACTAAATTTTATATCGCATCTATACATAATGCTATTTATATCTATGACATTTACACTGTTAGGCAATATCGTATTAATTATTACCGAGTGTTTCAAGGACATTAACTCTAACAAGTGTCTATATACGAATGTTGTATATAGATTCCCATTATATTTCTCAATCTCCAAATAAGATAATTGTTTTTTCTCTATCACACCTATAAAATATTTAATTTTACTCTCATTATTATCCAATCGAATGCTATTATTAATGCAGGAGATAAAACACCCTAAAAAAATATTTTTGTTCTTATATAATATTTCACCGGATATAGTTGCATATTTATCATTATTAAAATTCATAAAATATATTGGGACTTTACTGCTATCATTGCCAATTGTATATCCTTTCAATGATAAAAATGATTCAAAATTCCCTAATTTAGTAATAAAAGCAAAACCACCCTCGGGATTACTATTTAAATTTCTATTGAATCTTATAATATTATAGCTTTTACTTCTTGAATTTGCTGAATATGAATAAATATTATATAGTGTAAATGATCCGGATAGAAATGTAAAATAGTTATTATTATAATTAGCAAAGAATCGGAAGCTATTAATATCATCCGGTTCGGAATAAAGAACTATTTTATATCTGTTTTTATCAATAACAGATATTAGTGAAAATAAATTCTCATTATTATATTTGTATCTCGCTGAAAAACATAACCCTGCACCTGTTCCCTTGTATGAAATAAATGGTCTGATCTTTTCAAATATTTCATCGCCTATAATATATCTTAGCATCCTATAGTCTATAATTCTTCCCCATTTTTTCTTTGCAGATATAATATTATGTGCTATTTCCATGTCGATATATGGAACAGATAATAACAATGGCAAATCTGCTTTATTTATATTTATATTTACCTTTTTATAATACTCATAATTTATAGATATTGAATCATCTACTTCAAATCCTGTTAGTTCCCAGCATATACTGATAAGTATATAAAGCAATA
>CBDVEF010000040.1:0-9428 GCA_965372935.1 uncultured bacterium
AAATATTTTGAAATATCTTGTGGTATCATATTGTCAGTGCCAAGAGGTATTACACCATGTGCTTCAATTGTTCCTACCGGCAATATTACCGTATCAATTTCATCGGGAACCAGTTTGCCAAATTCCTGCCAGGTTAATTCGGACATATACTTTGTTTTCATATACACCTCAATAATTTTCTCATTTCATAAACAGCATTATAAAGACCTGCATTAACTGCCCGGGCGATTATACTATGCCCGATATTATATTCTATAATTTCATTAATTTCTCTAATAAATTTTATATTATAATAGTTTAAACCATGACCTGCGTGAATCTCAAGGTTACTATTCTTTGCTGTAAATTCAGCTGCTTTTTGTATTCTTTTTAATTGTAATTCAATATTTTCCTTATTTTTAGCATCGGAATATAGGGATGTATTAAACTCTATTGCATTAGCATTTAGATCAATCGCTTTTTCAATAAGATTGATTTCAGGTTCTATAAAAAGACTGACAAATATATTGTTGGATTTAAGTTTATCAATTGCTATTGAAACCTCATTTGAGAATTTAATTATATCGAGACCACCCTCAGTAGTGATTTCTTCAACCCGTTCGGGAACAAGACAACAGTGAGCCGGCTTAAGGTTAGCTACAATATCAATCATTTCAGGAACAGTTGACAGTTCAATATTTACAGGGAGCAATATATGAGAAATAACATCGCTTATATCGGATTCTTGTATGTGTCTCCTATCCTGCCTTAGGTGCATTGTTATACCATCAGCTCCGGCTTCTTCAGCAATAAAAGCTGCTTTTAGAGGGGAGGGGTAGCTTGTTTTTCTTGCTTCTCTTACTGTAGCAATATGATCTATATTAACACCAAGTCTTACCATAATAACTCCTTTTTTAACATAGGAATATATCACAATTGGACATTGCAATCAAGCAGAACGATTAATTTGCAGAGGGATATGTATAAGAGTTGCAAGTATCAAGTAGAAAGTGAGAAGTAGGAAGAGTAAAAGCTGTAAATTGCAAATATATTTCGTTCCCGTTGGCATTGACATTCACGTTTGCAACGAAACACCCTCACCTCAATCCTTTCCCATCAAGGGCGAGGAAGTTATATAAAATTGGTATGATAAAGTTTGGTTAAGGGCAGGTTCCTGCTTTCGCAGGAATGACACAAAGGGGAAGAGGAGTGACAGTGCCATAGAGAGCGTAAACCGTAAATTGCAATTTTTCTCCCCCTTCATAATAATTCGCTGTAATTCGTGTAATTAAAGCAAAAAAATATCCCCTTCTCTTAGTGGAATTCGTTGTTATTTCTTTCTTTCCCTTCTCGGCTGGTGTCTGATGTCTGAAGTCTGATGTCTATTATCTTTTATTCGTGAAATTGGTTCTCAATTTGTGAAATCGTAATTGATCTCTCTCATTTCTTGTTTTAGATTGAATTATCGCATAATAAATGTTAAAATAAAAAAATATAATAGGATTTACAAATGGAGATACTATATATGAGGTTTATTTTATACATTTTGTTTCAAAGGATTTTGAGAAAAACAGATAAAGCATTAATACTCAGATAAAAGGAGGTTTAGATGTTAAATATAATTGTTATTCTTTTAATAGTACCCATGTATTTGAATGACATTGGTATTAATAGAATTATAGATGGTGAAAGTTGTAAAACAACCACACAAGCTATTCCTTTTCAATCATTAGAAAATGATGTTAAAGAGACAAGAGATAATCAGATTTTCAATTTAAGTAATAGAGGTCAAATATTATGGCAATATTCTGATGCTTCGGCAATTGCTAAAAATGTATCAATAACCCCGGACGGGAAATATATATGGGTTTTTCAAGGGTTGAATAATGAAAAACTTCAATTGTTTGATATAAACAGTAATATCCCTAAATGGGGAATTTCATTAACTCAATATAATGATCCACATGGAATAGTTGATAGCTGGTCAGGTGATTCAGATACAATGCTTGCAGCAAGTTTATATGATGGCACTATTGATAGTATCTATGTCTATCATCCTAGTTCAAGTATACCAATATGGACATGGGGATTTTCATCAGGTATTGGTAAACGGTATTTAACATTTTCCGGAGATGGTTCATACCTTACATTTGCTGGTTATAATTCAAGTTTATCACAAAATTTTATTATTTCTTTTGATGCTACTACCGGTGATTCGTTATGGGCATATACTATTTCTGGAGCAGGTGAAATATTTGCTCTTGATGCTTCTTTTGATGGAAATATCATATTTTTGGTATCAAGGTATAATAATTATGTATTTGAAGGTGGATCTTTGAGATGGTCATGTACAAATACTATTAAGACATGCAGTGGTGCCATGTCATCGGATGGTCAAATTATATGTTGGGGTGATTTTCGCGCCTATCTATACACCTATTCGTGGAATGGTTCAATATATCAGCAGAAATGGTCATACTATATTCCACCAACAGCTGGATACTATAACTGGATTAGTTCAGTAGATGTCTCTGAAAGTGGAAAAATAATAGTAATTGGATCTCTCGAAACAATTTCTACAGGTAAAGCAGGAAGAGTTGCGATGTTTGACAGTTCAAGTAGTACACCTCTATGGGAGTATTTAGACTGTGGTCATCATGTTCCATCAGTTGTAATCACACCTGATGGAGAAGTGGCAATAGCAGGTACATGGGGTGATATTCCGAATCTCTGTGATGATATACTTGTCTTTGAACAGGATTCCGTAAATCCTATCTTTTCTTATTCTTCTCCTGGCTCGATTTATATGGTTGATATATCTGATAATGGAGAATATGCAGTAGCTGGTGGGAAAGCAGTGCATGCAAATATATCAGGTCATGGTGGCTATGTCTATGCTATTAAAACCGATCACATTTCAGGTGTTAAAGAAGTTTATGTTAAGGACGAAGATGATCTAATACTTGAAGTTTATCCTAATATTTCCAAGAATAATTTTGTTATTCATTATTCTTTAAGTAATAATTCTAATGGATTTTTCTCTTTACGGATTTGTGATATTTCAGGTAGAACAATACGTACTTTTTCAAGTTCAGAGTTATCATTAGATAATTCTCGACATTCAATATGCTGGGATGGAACTGATGACTCAGGTAGAAAAATACTTCCCGGATCTTATTTTATCCAGTTGATTACGGATGAATTTTCAACAGTAAGAAAGTTACTACTTATAAGATGATTATATATAAATAATCATCTTATAAAAGGAAGTTTAAATGTTTTCTTTGTCCAAAGTTTTGATAATAATCAATAAAGATAGGAGAGTTATATGTATATTTTCAAGAAAATTATTATTATTTCTATTATTCTAATTGGTTTTGTAAGTGTTTGTTTTGCAGATTGGGTTCCTGAGATTATTGTTACTGCAGAGGATACAGGTAATATGGATCATGTTCCAGAAATAGTCGTTGACGGATCTAATATACCTTTTGTTTTTTGGTATGGATTAACTGGTGGTTCTATAGATTATTACTATTCCAGGTTTATATCAGGAACTTTTGAGCCTGAATCTATTCTTAATTATTCCCCAAATCAAGTTGGAAGTCCATTTGGTGTAAGCGTTGATTCAGCAGGTAATCCATGTGTGGTTTGGCCTTATATTTATGGTTCCACAAATGCAACTATGATAAGTAAATGGAATGGTAGTGCATTTACTATAGATACGATTTTAAATTATCTCCCAGGAAACAGTCCTGATATTGCTTGTGGAGGAGATGGATATATCTGGACCGCTTTCGGTTATGGTTATGATATTGGATTCTCACGCTGGAATTGTATTTCATGGAGTCCTTTAGGTTTGATAAATACACCGGATGCACTTTCTGATTATGATGTATCTCTTGCAATGTCACCTGTAAATTATCCGTGGGCTGTATGGCATGAAAATATTATTGATTCGAACAGTGACACAACAAGTGAAATTTCTTACACCAAATGGAATGGTTCTGGTTGGGAAATAGAAAATTATATTTCTACTCCTGATACAAATCTTGATTGCAAACCTCAAATTGCTTTTTCTTCTAATGGTGTTCCGTGGATCGTATGGTACAAATTTCTTAAAAAAGACTATCAATGGGGTGAAATATATTACTCTAAATGGGAAGGATCAGACTGGTCAACTCCACAAGTAGTTAATACTCCCGATACACTTCAAGATAAATATCCATCTATTGCTTTCGATGAGAATGATCTTCCCTGGGTTGTATGGTGTGGTGACAATGAATCAGGTATTTATAATATCTATCTTGCAAAGTATAATGGAATAAGTTTTGATATGGAGGAAGAAATTGTTACTTCATCAAGTAGAGATTACTGGCCTGAAATTGCTTTTGATACTCTGGATAATATCTGGATTGTTTATAGAAGAGGAACTGATGATATCTACTGCAGAATATATGACAAAACACTTCCATTTGCTGAGGTTATTTATCCTAATGGTGGTGAATATTATTTGCCTGATGACACATGTGATATTAGTTGGTTAGCAAATGATAATATTGATATTGATTCTATTTCAATTTTATATTCGATTGACAATGGAAACACATGGATTCCTATTTCATCGGGTGAACCAAATGATTCCATCTATGAATGGATAATTCCAAGTACATATTCTGATAGTTGCTTTGTTAAGATAATTGCTTATGACAAGGGTTTCAATCAAAATGAAGATGTCAGCGATTCATGTTTTTTCATTAAGCCGACAGGTGTTGTTGAAAATCATAAATTTATCCCCTGTGTTCCATATCTGGAAATAACTCCAAATCCGTTTATAGGAAGAACGACAATCAAGTATTCATTAGGTGTAAATAATGCTAATCAGAATATACCTTACACTTTATGGATCTGTGATATATCTGGCAGAATTATCCGTTCTTTTTCCAGATCCAAAGTTTCATTGGATAACTCTCAACATTCAATAGTATGGGATGGAACTGATAATTCAGACAGGAAAGTACCTCCGGGAATTTATTTTATACATTTTAATTCAAATAATTTTAAGAAAATTGATAAAGCAATAATGCTCAGATAAAGGAGGTTTAAATGTTAAATATACTTGTTATTACTTTATTGATACCCATGTATTTGAATGGCATTGGTATTAATAAAATTATTGAAGATGGGAGCTGTAAAACAGTACAACAACTTATTCCAATTCAATCCCTGGAAGAAAACAGAATTGAAATAAGAAATCATATAATTAATACAGAAAATAGAGGTCAAATGTTATGGCAATATGCTGATGCTTCAGCAATTGCCGAAAAAGTGTCAATAACTCCTGAAGGGAAATATATATGGGTTTTTCAGGGACTGAATAACGAAAGATTGCAATTATTTGATATAAGTTCCAGTATACCAAATTGGGATTTTTCACTTTCTCAATTTTATGATCCATATGGAAGGGTTGACAGTTGGTCAGGAGATTCAGACACTTTACTTGCAGCGAGTATATATGATTCGGATTATTTAGATACTTTATATGTTTTTCGACCTGGATCAAACATACCAATATGGAAGAAAAGTTTTCCACCCAGCATGTGGTCAAGTCATATAAAATTTTCAGAGGATGGATCAAAATTAGCCCTTACATATTATAATAGTTATGGTTCTACAAATAATGTTTTAGTTTTTTCCTTAAATGCTCTTACAGGTGATTCTTTATGGGCTTGTGCAATACCTGAATCATCGGCTGTATATGGACTTGATGTTTCTGAAGATGGGAATATAATTCTTGTAATAACAAGGTATAATTCTTATGTCTTTGAAGGTGGAACTTTGAGATGGTCATGTTCAAATCCTTATGAATCTTGTTGTGGTGCTATGTCTTCAGACGGGCAAATTATTTGTCGTGGTGATTATTATGGTCATCTTTACACATATTCATGGAATGGTTCAGTATATCAACAAAAATGGTCTTATTATATTTCACCTACTGCCGGATACTATAATTGGGTTAGTTCGGTAGATGTCTCTGAAAGCGGAAAAGCAATAATAATCGGATCCCTTGAAACAATAACTACCGGTGATGCTGGAAGAGTAGCAATGTTTGACAGCTCAAATGTAACACCACTGTGGGATTATTTAAACTGTGGGGGTTATGTCCCTTTTGTTTCAATAACACCCGATGGAGAAGTGGCAATAGCTGGTTCATGGGGGGATATATCAAATCTTTGTGATGATATACTTGTCTTTGAACAGGATTCCGGTAGCCCAATTTATTCTTACTCATCTCCGGGTTCGATTTATTCAGTTGACATTTCTGACGATGGTGAATATGCAGTGGCGGGTAGTAAAGCAGTCCATGCATCTGTAATGGGTAATGGTGGCTATGTCTATGCTATTAAAACCGATCACATTTCAGGTGTGGAAGACATTTATACTACAAATGAAGATGATTTAATACTTGAAGTTTATCCTAATATTTCCAAGAATAATTTTGTTATTCATTATTCTTTAAGTAATAATTTCAATAGACCTTTCTCTCTAAAGATTTGTGATATTTCAGGTAGAAAAATACATACTTTTTCAAATTCAGAACTATCATTAGATAACTCTCAACATTCAATAGTATGGGATGGAACTGATGATTCAGGCAGGAAAGTAATTCCCGGAGCTTATTTTGTCCAGTTGATTACAAATAAATTTTCAACAGTAAGGAAGTTATTGCTTGTAAGATGATTATATATAAATAATGCCAAACCAAAGGAGTGACAAATGTCAAAATATTACATGTTTTGTATATTGCTTTTTTTCTCATCACAAATTTTTAGTTCAACCTGGACAGTAGACACAACCGGGATTGAGGGCGATTCACTTCAGCTTGCAATTATCTCAGCATCAATCGATCCTGGAATAGATACTGTTCTTGTGATGAATGGAATATACCATGTGGCGATAAATGGTGATTCAGGTCTCTTTATAAAAAGTAATGTTGTTTTACAAAGTGCTAGTGAAGCTGTTGCTTGTACTCTCACAGCTATATCAGAAGACAATTTAGATACAGCATATCATGTAATAACACAAGAAAACGAATATGTTGATGATTTTGTAATAGAAGGATTTACGATAACAAAAGGTTATGCAAGAGATTCTGAGGATAAAGGTGGCGGTATTTATCTATATCAGATTTGTACTACAGGTTCTAATTACGGAATAATCAAGGATAATATAATAACAGGGAACATGTCTGCTAATGATGGTGGGGGTGTCTACATCAGTGATGGAGACACATCTTTTACAATAACAAATAATGTTATCGAAGGAAATACAAGTACAAATGGAAAAGGTGGCGGTATTTGTATTTTCAGCAATTCATCTGCAACAATAATAAATAATTTAATTATAAGTAATTTTGCAGATGATGGTGGAGGAATATGTATTTCCGGAAATAGTTGTGCTCCAGTTATTCAAAACAATTTAATAAATAGTAACACAGCAGATAATGATGGCGGGGGAATATTAATTTATTGCAGTTATAATAATAACTAAACACCTCGAATAGTTGAAAATGAGATAATGAATAATACTGCAAAATATGGTGGTGGGATATATATTTATTCAGCTTATTCTTCAAATATCTCACCATTGATAAGGGGAAATAAGATAATTGGAAATTATACTACTATGTATGGAGCCGGGATTTATTCTTATATCTATCCTGAAAATTCTTTATGTTATCCCGTTATTATTTGTGATACAATAAAATATAATTATGCTAACGGTGAAAGTGGTGGAATTCACTGGTATGGTGGTGATTATACAATAATTGACTCCTGTGTTATTGTAGGTAATATAGCTGATACAACATCAGATAGAGCAGGAGGAGGATTATCAATATGTGCTACAGACCTTACATTTAGCCACAGCTTAGTAGATAGCAATATTGCAAAATATGGCGGTGGTATCTATATTTCTTTCGGTGGTTCTCCAACACTTGATGATATTACTGTTACCAATAATCATTCTTCCTATATTGGAGGAGGAATCAATGTTGGTGTAACTGATAATCCAATAATAAAAAACAGTCTGATACACAATAACAGCTCAACTACAAATGCAGGTGGTGTTTATATTAATAACTCACATCTATTATTGGACAGCAATTTAATAACATATAATACCTCTGATAAAGGTGGAGGGATTTCAATATACAAAGCATTCCCAACAGTTAGCAATAATACAATAGCAAATAATGCATCTACAATAAGAGATGGTGGTGGTATTTATATATTTCAAACAAATAATTGTGTTATTGAGAACAATGATATAATTTCTAATAACTCTAATGATGATGGGGGAGGGCTATATTTGGAAAGTTGTTCACTTATTACCGTATCTTTTAACAACATATCTAATAATATAGCAGCTGATGGTGGCGGAGGAATTCATGCTGTCTTTTCACCTATAGATTTACAATACAACATCTTTAGTTATAATGAAGCTTTTACTGGAGGAGGACTATATATCAATTCATGTAGCCCGGGTATTTTTAATATGGAGAGAAATACAATTAGTCACAATTCTGCCAATGATGTTGGCGGGATATACAATTGGTGGTCAGATATTTCTCTTAGAAATAATACTATATATAATAACCATGCATCAACAGGTAGTGGAAGTGCATTATACAATGATCTTCATGGATCCTCAATAATAAATCATTGTGTTTTCGGGAACAATACAAATGTTCCTGACCAATATGCTATTTATGCTGGTGGTGACTCGATTTATATTGACAGCTCATTTATAATTGATAATGCAGGACTTGTACAAATCCCTTCATCAGGTGGTGAATTTTCAATTTGTAATTCAAACATTTATTTTAACACTTTCCAACCTGATACAGAAATATATAATTCTTCTCCAAGTGTTATATCACTTTCTAATAATTTCTGGTGGGATACAACAGAAGTGAGTATTTCAGAGAAGATATATGGACCAAACAATCATATACCCTGGGGGAATGATTTTATATCAGGCATACCCGGAGAACCATTAACTGTTGATTCTATAAGGATTTATAGCGATTCTACTTATTCCACTTTAATTGACTCGATTGGTGAACCGGACACCCTTTATCTGAGAATTTATGGTGAAGATAGATCTCCCGATATTCAAGAAGCTGCTGTAGTAATTGTAAAATCAAATATTTATATTGATGGTATTGCTGTTGCACTTATAGAAAATGATACAAATTCAGGAATTTATCAAGGTGAGTTATATGTATTAGAATCTATAGCAAATGACTCTATTAGATTAGATGATATTTATCAACGTATAAAAGTTGATTCGACATCTGACCTCATCAGGGTATATATAAACATTGATACATCTGTTAATTATAATGTTGTATATAAATATTAATATGAACTAATATAAGAATAGAACAG
>CBDVEF010000041.1:0-9359 GCA_965372935.1 uncultured bacterium
TATTCAATATTATTATTGACTTGACACAGTACATTGCGAGGAGTGAAACGACGAAGCAATCTAAATTTACTCTTTTGGGATTGCTTTACTTCGTTCGCAATGACATTCTTTCTTCCTCGCCCTTGATGGGAGAGGACTAAGGTGAAGGTGCAAATGGGAACGAAAATCGCCATAGAGAGCATAAATCGCGAAGCGTTAACTGTAAACCGTAAATTGCAATTTCCCTTCCCATTCGTGTAATTCTCCCTAATTCGTGTAATTAAAGGTAAGAAATTATTCCCTTTCTCTTTGGTGAAATTCGTTTTTATTTCTTTCCCTTCTCGGCTGATGTCTGACGTCTGATGTCTATTTCTATTTATTTGTGAATTCGTGGTGGATCTCTCTCTTCGTGGTTAAAAATGTAAAATATCGCCCCCATATTTTCTTGGTATTATTAGATTGACATTTCAATAAAATATATTACTATTTAATAATGAAAAATAATACGAAATACGAACTTAATAGATCTTTAATCAAAAAATTCTCAACTGCTCCTGATATTTTGAATGGAACAATATGGAAGGTTATCATAAAACTTTCATTGCCTATAATAATTGCTCATCTCTTTCAAACATTTTATAACCTGGTAGATGCATTCTGGTTAGGTAAATTAGGAAAAACTGCTCTGGCAGCTCCTACAATAACATTCAATGTAGTTTTTGCAATCATCGCATTGGCAGCAGGACTTGGTGCAGGTGGTATGACTGTCCTTGCACAGTACAAGGGGGCTGGCAATGATAAAATGGTCAATGAAACAGCTACAAATACATTTCTCGTTGTATTTATAATTTCATGTATACTTGCTGCATTCGGATATATATTCACACCTCAAATATTAAGCATAATGCAGACACCAGTTGATGCTTATATTCAAACATTGCAGTATATGCGAATAATATTTATTGGCATACCATTCGTCTTTGGTTTTTATATATATCAAGGACTTATGCAAGGATATGGAGATACTATCAGACCAATGAAGATTAATGCAATAACAGTTATTATCAATGTTATTCTTGATCCTATTTTAATATTCGGATTAGGACCAATACCTAAAATGGGTGTTGCAGGCGCTGCTATCGCTACCATATTTTCACAATTTATATCTTCCATTATGGGATTAATTCAACTGTTATCAGGAAAATATGGTATTAAAATTAATTTTAAAAATTTCAAATTCAACAAAGATATTGTTAAATCCATTTTCAAGATAGGGCTTCCTATTTCTTTAGGACAATCGGGAACCGCTTTGGGATTTACATTACTTATGGGACTTGTAAACACATTCGGAACAAGTGTTATAGGTGCATTTGGAATTGGTAATCGAATCATCTCGTTACTTACAACCCCTGCTATGGGCTTGGCACAAGGAACAAGTACAATCGTTGCTCAAAATATAGGTGCTAAAAATATACAGCGAGCAGAGAACTCTGTCTGGGCAGCTGTACTAATAAACGGATCAATTCTATTTATATTTACAACGCTACTTTTTTTCTTCGGTGGGAGTGTTGTAAAATTCTTTATAAATGATCCGGATGTAATAAGTGTCGGACAATCAATGTTTAAAATTACATCATATTCGGTGCTCTTTTTCTCAATAATGATTGTATTTACAAGTGCTTTTCAAGGATCAGGGCATACTATGCCTGTTTTTGTTCTTCAAATGGCTCGATTATGGATATTTAGGATTCCTTTTGCCTATCTACTTGCAAAACAGCTGAACTATGGACCAAACGGTATATTCTGGGCAATGTTTATAAGCAATACCTTTACTACTTTTGCTTCCTTTTTATGGTTTAAAACAGGTAAATGGAAAAAGAATATTATTAAATCGCCAACCTCTCGAATAATCGCTGAAGAGGAAATAGAACTAAACCAAAAATAAATGTATTTGAGATAATATGTATCAAACAGAATACTATTCCCCCAGCTATATATACAATTAATGTCTGCTCTGATACAAAAACCAAATATCCTGCAATACTTGTTATTACATCATAAAAAAGAGTAATTAAAAATCCACTTAATATAAAAACAATGAGATTTTTATATTTCCTTGAAATATTACCGGCTATAATAGCAGCAATACCTCCAATAATTTGAGAGGTAAGAAGTAATGGATGTGGAAAACCAAAGGGATTAAAGATTGAAAATATCAGATATGTGATTACAGCAGAATATATTCCATACTTCCATCTTAAAATATAACCGGACAGGAATAGTGTTGCAGTTATTAATTCGACATTTGGTATTGGAGCAAGAGCATATCCCAAACTGATTGCTGTTGCTGAAAATAGTGATGTTAATGCGATTTTCCTTATAACTATTTGTTTACTATCCACATTCTTATCATACTGATAATAATATTTATGTCAATAATAATAAAAGGAGAATTGTTAGATAGGCATGGATAACATCACCCTCACCACAATATTCTTATTATTACTTCAAGCCAGTGCTTGACGCATTCTTTACTCTAAGTTATTATTGGGTATGAAAATATTTGTAATTGACGATGAGAAAAACCAACGATTATTATTAAGTGATTATTTCAATGAGCTGGGATATATAACAAAATCCCTCTCCTGCTATAACGATTTTATACATGAAATCAGGTTAAACAATCTTCCCGACATTATTATATCGGATTACCGACTTGGAGACAAGACAGGGGAAGATATATTAAAATATATAAACGAGAATGTAAAAAAGAAAATATTTTTCATAATGATAACAGCATATGGTACCATAGAAAATGCTGTAAATGCTATCAAAATAGGGGCTTATGATTACATATCAAAACCCATCAATCTTGAGGAAATCGGATTAAAAATAAAAAAAATTAGAAAAGAGATTGAGTTAATCAATAGCAATATTGAGCTTAATGAAAAGATAGATAAATTAATAAGCTCTGAATTATTTATATCCGAGAGTCCCGCATCAAGAAAAGTACTCAAACTTATAAAAAAGGCATCATCGGTCGATTATCCTGTCCTAATAACAGGAGAGACAGGTGTAGGGAAAGAGGTCGCAGCTCAGGCTATTCATAAACTAAGTCCAAGAAGTACAGGAAAGTTCATTCCGGTTAATTGTGCCGCACTCCCAAGGGAACTTGCGGAATCTGAATTATTTGGCAGTGAGAAAGGTGCTTTTACAGGAAGTGTATCACGAGTTAAGGGAAAATTTGAAGAATCCGATAAAGGGACTATACTTCTTGATGAGATCGGAGAAATGCCTTTTGATTTGCAGACTAAATTATTAAGGGCTATTGAAACAAAAAAGATAAATAGAATAGGTTCCAGCAAGGAAATTGATATTGATATAAGAGTAATTGCTGCAACGAATAGAAATTTAGAAAATCAAATTAATGCAGGTAAATTCAGGAGGGATCTTTATTACAGATTAAATGTAATTCGAATTGATATCCCCCCCATCAGGGATAGACCTGAAGATATTATTGCCCTTACAAACTATTTTATTGCAAAAGAATTTCCTGAACAATTGAATTCCATTGATATGAAATTAATGGACAATTTGCAGAAGAAAGAATGGAAAGGTAATGTCAGAGAACTTTTCAATTATCTCCGTATGTATTTCCTTTTTCCTGAAATAAAAACAGACACATCTAACAAAAAAATAAAAACCTTAAAAGAGGTTGAAAACGAGTATATATTGAAAATTCTAAAATATTCAGGTAACAATATCTTAGAAGCTGCAAAAATATTGGGGGTTCATAGAAATACACTTTCAAATAAACTAAAAGAGCTTAGATGAAAAAAATATTTCTTCTGCTTCCGATTCTCATATTAAATGTAACAGTTAATCCCGATATGGCAAAAATGGATTTGAATAGATTTATAGAGAAACATGAATGGGAAAAAGCATATATGTATATAACAAAATCCGTTGATTATGGAAATAATTATTTAGCCGCAGACTATGTAAAAATGAGATATTTTGAGGAGATAGGGGAAATCGATTCATCGTTAAAATATGCAAAATCAATCGTTGATTCTACCACTGACACTCTTTTTTATGATGTTATCAGAATATTTAGAAAATCAGGCAATGAATCACTTATAAAGAAATATTCTGATATAAGAAACGATTCGATTATAAAACTCTTTTATTTCCTGTCACACAATCAGAATGACTCATTATTTAGATATATTTCAGTATTTCCTGATTCATCATTTTATATATATTTTAAGTTTTCACGCTTCGGGGAAAAAATACCTTCATTTAATAATCATATCAGGAAAATGGGATATGATAAAAGAGTAAATATATATGAAAACAATTATATGTATAGAAATGCAATCAAAATTAGAAAAGGATTACTAAATTATAGAGGTGAAAAAAATATATTCAATCTTGCTAAAGATTATTATTTAATAGGCAAAAAGGAACATGCATACTATTATTTTAAGAAAATATTAAGCGAGTATCCTCATTCCAGGGAAGCATTGAAATCACTGAATTACCTGATAAAAGATAAAAAAATACATGGTGATTCCAGATACGATGCTGCAAAAGTTTATATGAATTTTAAAAAATATGGATCTGCAAAAGCTGTACTTATACCTTTAGGGACCAAGCATAAAATGGCAAGATATTTGAGAGGGATTTGTGAATACAAAAGTAAAAATTATAAAAATGCTATTAGGGTTCTATATCCGTTAAGATACAATAACTTTTATGATGCATCATTTTATATAGGCGTTTCTTACTACAAGATTGAACAAAGTGAAAAAGCAAAAATATTTCTAAAATATTTTGTAAAAAATTCCAATAATACTGAAAATATTGGGGAAGCTTATTATCGACTGGCTCTACTTGATAAGAAAAATAGCATTAAGAATTATCTCAAAGTTCTGTATTGTGATACCAAATCATATTTTATAGAAAGAGCTCTTTTTTCTATACTTGAACATGGGGACAAGGAATTATATGAGGATATAATAAACAATTATAAATATAAAAATAGAACATTTACCCCAAAAATCCTTTATATACTATACATAATGTGCATTGATATCAAGAGCACGGATCTTGCGAAATATTACAAGGAAAATCTGAATAATTTATTCCCTGTTCATTACTACTCAATTTTGATTGATGGATTAAATAGTGAGATGGTAAAAGCTTGTAACCATAATGTTAGCATATTAAACATTATATCTATCGGCATCAAAGCTGGATATACTTCTGAAGCAAAAAAAATCTTCAAACATAAAGATAAAGAAGCTAATGATTACTTGTACCTTGCAAAAACAGCTTATAATGCATCACATTATTCGTTATCAATAAATTATGCTAACAAATATATTAATATGTGCATGGAAAATAACAGAGAAATTGATAGTATCGTATTTAAATTACTTTTCCCAATGGGGTATTCTCCGATAGTAAATAGATATGCTAATAAATTTAATATTGATAAAAATCTAATATATGCTATTATCAGAGAAGAAAGTTGGTTTCAAAAAGATGTTGTTTCAAGAGTAGGAGCGATAGGTTTAATGCAGGTTATGCCACAAACATTTAAGATGATGGGCTACTATAATAGAAAAGATTATTTTAACCCCGATATAAATATACAGGCGGGAAGCAAGTTTATAAGAGATCTTTTAAAGAGATATCAGGGCAATATCTTTGCAATGATATCTCATTACAATGGAGGTTCAATCCCTGCTAAAATTGCAAATGATTCCCTGCCTATTGAGCATATCCCCTATGTTGAAACGGAAAATTATATTAAAAATGTATTGAGGTCATATGAATTTTATAAAAAAATATATAAAGATAACACTATTTAAAATTTTATTCTTTGTTTTATTACCTGCGACTATTATACCTCAAACATTTGATAAAATGCTTGTATACCCTCCCTATGGTCATTCAATGGGATTACATAGAGCGAATGCATCAACATATAAGATGATATATGGGAAAAGCATTAAATTCGACCAATGCGGAGGAATATCTGCTGTCAAATTAAAATCTGCGAATAGAAAGGGTAGTGATGATGATGATGAATTGACTGTCTTCCTTGCAGATCAAATTAATGGAAGTATACTTTATAACATTGGATTTGATAAACTCATCTCCTATAATAAGAATCTTAAAAATCCAATAATAGTGAAAGCAAATAGTGATGGACAAATTATTGTAGGGGATATTGGAACAAAAGAGGTAACACTTTTACAATATAAAAATGATTCTCTAATTTATGTAAAAACTATCCTTAAGGGAATATATCCATCTGGAATAGATTTCGGGGAAAAAAATATAGTCTTTATAACAGACAAAATAAAAAATAAACTATTTAAAGTAAATTTTGATGGTACAATATTAAAATCTATTAATATCCCTTCACCTAAAAAATTAGTATCAATCAATTCTAATGATACATGGCTTGTGAGTGGAAAACCCTTCTTAGTTGTTATTGCCAATAATGGAAAATCAATCATTAAATACGACAATAATCTAAATGAGATCATAAAGTATGATATTCCATCATATGAGATTGATGATTGCAATCTTGAAGATATTGCTTGTGATTTTTACCGTGGTATATATTTAGTTGATGAAAAATATGGCAGATTATTAAAATTCAATTCAAATTTGGAATTCATTGGTACTTTCGGCTCAATGGGAATGAATGATAAACAATTTTACCATCCTTTATATATCAGCATATGGAAAAGATACGGACAAATATTTATAGTAGATATGAATGGCATTTCATATTACTGGATTGGAGTTGATGGTAATATTATTGATGTTTCACCTCCTGAATTAACGCCAAAATATCCAGGTATTACTTTTGTAATTTATTCTACCGACTACTCAATTGGTTATTTTAAGATATATAATAGTAAAGGAAAGACCGTAAGAAATTTTATGATTCCTAAAAGATTGAAACCGGGAAAAAATTATTTACTATGGGATGGCAAATCCAATCGGGGTAAATTATGTCCCGATGGGAATTATAAAGTAGATTTAACATTAGAACCAACCTATTCTTCAAAAGGACATTTTAAGAGACATTTTAATACAAATGTAATAATTAATTATACCGGTATTATAACTATTGAAAAGAAAAATGAGAGATATGAAGAAGATTGGTTTTAAAATTTTACTATTCTTACTGTTTTCACCAATAATAATTTACTCTTTTGAATATGCAGTTTTGGAAAAGCCCCATTTTGATATAATTTCTCTGGATTATTATACAAAGGTTAATTACTGTTTTGATATTAATTATGGATGGTACAATCCTTTTATAACAATAAAAGATTCGACACTTATACTCTACCAAAACAATTTTAACAATATTTATTTTAATAGTATAAGACAACATTTCATCGATGAAAACATATATAACGATACTATATTAACAACCTTATACTACGGAAGGTACAATAATTTTTATTCTACGATAATCGGAGGATCTCTTATCCGTGATTATTTCCAGGGATTTTCAGGTAAAACTTCTTTTACGAATATATCTGATACTTCTTACAATGGGTATTTATTCTATCAAAATATTCATTGGGATAATAGATCATTACCAGTTACGGTAAGTTTTAATGGGGATTATTATAATGATACATTAAATTATATTATACGCTTATTCGGGATTTCTCAGAATACTTATCTTGATTTTTATTATAATAAAAGTAATTTATATATGGCTTCCGATTTCAACTTTAAACAATTTAGAGCTCTATTTAGTTTGAATACAGAAATAGATAGTGGAGACTTTCTTATAGGATATCAAATCAAAAATAACCCTTACAATATTCTATATATTAACTTTGAATATAAAATGTACCAGAATTTACAAGGGGCATCATTATCCTACATATGTAGAATAAATGAAAAATCGCTTATTACTTATAATACAAGGTATTATATATATAACCATTTTGATGTTATAACACGATATATATCGATTAAACCCTATTTAGATATATCTTTGAATTATATATACCCTAATAATATATTCTCTATTGATATTTCAAGTATATATAATATGGAATACTTGAGAGGGTATGTTTGTGGACACATAGGTTATGACACTACACTCTACTATGAAGCAACTTTGTTAAATATTGTTCCCTTAAAATTAAAAAAGGTAATTATAATATCTCCGGGTCTCAAATTTAATCTAAACGATAATGATATAAATATTTTACCCATTATTCATCTTAAATTTATAGATGCGCATTTAATTTCATCATATGATTTCATTAATAAAAGTTTTTCACTTGTTGCTAAATGGGACTTTTACAACTAATATTCTAAAATCTCAATATCTCCGGTCTTTACCTCTATTGACAGATTGAGATGCTTATCGCCTCTTACACCCTTGATATAATTATCCTCATTTATCTCCATAGATTCTAACTCGATTCCACTATCCACTTCACCCTTCTTACTTTTTGCTTCAATCGATATACCGATTCCCTTAGGAATTTTAACAGTAACATCTGATGAAACACCGATAATATTGATGTTGTTTCCATCGACAATCGTTAAATCCACATCTCCTGATACGGAATTTGATTTGAGATCACCATTGAATTTATTTAGAGATGTATCCCCACTAACAGCTTTCAATATCAAATCTCCAGTTATATTATCTCCATCAATATTACCTGACACTGATTTTATAAATATTTTATTTTTCAGATCCGACAAAGTAATGTCTCCTGAAACAAGTGTAGTATATATATCAACATCTGTAGGAATTTTTACATTAATATGGTCTGCATTAAAACTTTTCACTATGAATTCATCCTCTTTTTGTATACCTGTAAGCACTCCTTTTGCTTTTAATGAAATTTTATCATCCTCACTTCTAACTATATCCATATTCCCATTCAATATTTTTATTTTAATCTTCTTTATATCTTTCTTCGATGCCAATAGTTCTTTACTTTTATTGCCTTTTCCACCGATTGCATTTTCAATTATTCCAGGTATCTCATCCAATATTTCAGAAACAATAATCTTTTTACCCTTTATATCCTTATTGTCCTTCCTCTCAACAGCCTTTATTAGCTTTTCGGCATCTTCACTGCTAATTTTCCCTTCCTTTAACATCTCTAATATTCTTCTAATCTTATCACTCATCACTACCTCCAATTAAAATAGCATTTTACAAATATATTTGGTTAGTTACCAATATAAATAATGTCAATATTAATATACTTATTATATTAATATTGTCAAGTGCTATATTAATAATATTTACATATTGCATTGTATTTGTTAATATTATTGTATTGTGTAATTCACTCTATTGTCTT
>CBDVEF010000042.1:0-9308 GCA_965372935.1 uncultured bacterium
CCCTTTTTTGTCATATCCCCCTTCTTTAAATAAATTTTAAAATTATCTCTTACCCCTTAGTGAAATTTGTTGTTATAAAGTTTGGCTTAAGGATGGATTCCTGCTTTCGCAGGAATGACAACGCTTATTTCCATTGATTCACTGCAAGAAATTGTAGGGGCGTATAATTATACGCCCTAATTTGTGAAATTAAAAGGTAAATATTATCTCTTCTCCCTTAGTGAAATTCGTGTTTAATTCTCTCTATCCTTGGTTATCTCTTTCTTGAAATTAAGGTAAAAATGTTCTCTTCTCCCTTCGTGTAATTCGTTGTTATTTCTTTCTTTCCCTTCTCGGCTGGTGTTTGATGTCTGACGTCTGATGTCCATTCTTTGTACTTTGTGAATTCGTGGTTGTTCTCCCTCTCCTTATCTCATTATCACTATTTTTTTCAGCTCTTTGAGATTTCCTGCTTTAATTTTACAAAAGTAAATACCATCAGGGACATAATTACCCAAATAATCCTTACCATCCCAAGACACTCTCTGTAATCCGATTTTATTACTAACCATAAACTGTTTTATAAGTTTACCGGTAATATCATAGATTTTTAATTTATTTTCCTTCTGTTCCCCGATTTGAGATATATTAAAACTTATTTCTGCAATTTCATTAAAAGGATTAGGATAGATTTTCATATTGATACATTTTTGTTTAATCTCTTTTTTAATTTTTTGTTCTTTGACAGACATATAAGGGTAATATTTCACCTCCGCCCTAATGTTAAAATTATAGAAAGTAGAATTCTCAAATGTTTCTTCCCAATTTTCACCATCAAAGGAACAATAGGAGCGATGAGATGCCCAGGAACCATCATCAACACCTATGGGGTAATAAGCATTTTCCGTGTAAATTCCCACCCAGAAATCACCATCTGATTGTAATACAACAGGAGCAGTCAATGGAATATAATTCCAGCAGTGATGTGCTGTTCCCGTTTGGATATGAAGAATACTATCCGGCATTAAATACTTACCTGTATTATAAATATATAATGAGTAGTCGAACTCATGATTGAAAAAAGCAATTATTGCATTAATCGAGCAAGGTTTTGAGGATGTAAATCTTACAGCAGCATAGAAAGATGTGTCTACATCGTATCCCCAAAACGAATAGGGAGAACCATCAAGATTAATGGTGTCAATCCCCGCCCAATTGTTTCCAATATCGTTATATATACCAGCTGAATCGTTATACATACATCCCCTCAGATACTCATCCCACCTTGTAAGATAAGCAACTTCCAAATTAGAATATAAACTATTATAATATGTAAGAGAAGTAGGGTGCGATATGGAAATCCCATAAGCACTCATACATGTATTATGGGTCTCTTTTACAACATTATCAATACTATTCATTACCTGTAAAGCGGTATATTTTAAAGCTTCCGTAACATTGGAAAATCTAATATGATCAGCAAAATCATACAGATCAATATATGACCATTCATAGAAATTATGAGTTCTATTTCTTGCAGTTTTAATAGTATCGGTATATCCTTCATCCTTCGCTCGCATTAGCTCCAATGCAAATGTGTCTATACATAGTGTCAAATCACCAATTTGAGTTAGATCTACAACAGAGAGAGTAACAAGATTTGAATTATTGACTATGCTTTTCCCTAAACTAATTGGATCCATCATAGGGCTAATACTTAAATCATTTAAAAATCCCGTGTAATTCCAGCCATAAGCTGATTCTGTCTCTTCCGAACCTACCATACAATCTGCATATTCGGATACATTAACCATTACCTCCCACATTTGCATTAAGCAAGCATCGAAACCGATTATATCTACATAACCGATTGATGATAAAGCCTGTGATAACTCACCGTTAGCAACTGAAATTTGATTTCCACTGGATTCATCATAAGAGACTGCCCTTATAGGTTCAATAGGTCCTCCAACCCTCCTCCATCCTTCCCCGTGATTCCATATTACAAGCAAGTAATGGGAAGCAGGATAATTGCTTTTCGCCCAGTTAGCAAAATTTGCAAGAGTAATAGGATCACCCATATCCACTTCACCTATATCCTCAATCAACTCCGAGGAAATCAAGCTTGTGTTATTATCCTGTGTTACATAATATCGTCTGCATGTAGTCCAATCTCCATTTGATTGGTCATAAGATATAGACCGATCGAATTGAACAATAATATTTACATCGGATGAAGAACCGATTGCTTCCATTTCATTAAAATCCTGAATGCCATATTCCTCTAAATTATTATCCCCGTTCAAATATACCATAACCGTCCATTGTGCGTTTCTTGATGTAGCATTCAGATAAAAGGTCGGAATAATTACTATGATTAAGAGTATTATCAGAGATTTTACTTTTCTCATTTTATCTCCTTATCAAATTAATCTAAGAGATCACAATGCTCATCTTACTTATAATATTATTATTTTACAAGTAATATTTTTTCCGTTTTATTAAAACCATATGCTTTAAACTGAATAAAGTAGACACCTGTTTTAACCTTATGTCCTGCATTATCCGTCCCGTTCCAGACTGATGAGAAAGAACGACGATTGAGTCCACTATATTTTCTCACTAATCTACCTGATGCATCATATATATTTAATGTTGGAGTTTGTTTTTCCAGTATCTCATTTGGTATTTGAAATTTGATATTTATACTATTTTTAAATACTTTCGGATATATAGCTAATTTCACATCTTTTATATCTGCTTTTGATACTTTATTTTCCTTAATCCCTGCTATATAACCAGGACCCATATTTTGAGTCATAAAATTCAGCACATAATAGCCACCTGAATCACTTGATGCGTGATAAATATACGGGCTGTATTCATAATACCAATCTAAGAAATTTAAAGTATCAGGGATGTAACCCATTGTTGCTTCAATTCTCAATTGCTGGCCAACCTTGAAGCTATGAGTTTTTTGAGCTCCGATTGCTGCTGCTACCTGAAATGAAAATGAGGGACCATTTGGAATTTGCCCCGATAGTTTGCCTGCTAAATTTCCCTTGGAATAGAGAACACTTTCATGCACCTGAGTCTCCTGTAAATCAATATACCATCCTCCCTGTAAACCCTGAGGAACTACAGCATAAATCGGATGATTCATAAAAAGTAATTCTTCCGTTGGTACTGAATAACCGTTCGGGTAGACATACCCCTGAGGATAGCTCATTATATTACCCGGTTGTTGAACCGGAAGAAGTAAACCTTTGGGTAAATAATCGATTGTATCGGCATAATTTAAGTAATCTTCTACTGACATTGCGATATTTCCAGATGCAATCGGAACAGCCATATTTACCGTATCATTATTCAGTGAGTCACCCAAAAGATTTTTGGGATCTGATATTTTATAAAAGAATCCATTATAGTATGTTCTCGTTGTTATAACAACATTTTTATTATAATCACTGGATATCGTATACCAGGATCCCCATGAAAAATTGCTGCTTTCTCTAAGATTTTTCTTTACACCTGATTCAATCGATGCATTAACATTTGCTTCTAAAAGACCACCCGGGAATTTATATCCATATCCAAGAGCAGTTTGAGCCGTAAGAGAAAATGTAGCTTCCATATTCTGATTTATTTGGTAATCCTCACCATACTTAATAATACATTGCCCTTCAACAATTCCGGTATGATAAGGGGGAAGTGTAATAACCAGACTTGGCCATAGTTCCGACGAACATAAATAAGGGCCTCCCGTAAGAATGACATGAGCATTATCGCCGTCCCAGTCAGGAGCACTGATTTTTACCGGATTATCACTGGTTGACAAACTAAAAGATCCTTCATAATTATCATAATTATAGACATAAACCGTTTTATTATCACGCAATAAAAATATCTCTTCATATCTATCCGTATCGGCATTTCCGCAGGATATATCTCTATCTCCACGATGACCAACATTCATAGTTTTAATTTCTACAAAACTACTGTCCGTTAAATTATATTCAAAGAAATGTATTACATCGTTATATGGCCAATTCCCTGCTTCAAGAATAACCACTTCCTCTTTTATATCCTCTCTAAGATTACCTGCTGATAATTTAATCAGGTTACCCTTCTCATCAGGAGTGATAGATGTAGGGTAAACTCGGGATTTCCCATCTTCATTAATATATATTAAATTCAGATTACTCTTTGATGGAGAAGTCAGATATACAATCTCATCATACCTGTCACCGTCTATATCCCCGCAACAAACATCGTAAACACCATTTGAAGCATAACTGCTTCCTACCAAACTAATGCCGGTTGGTGACCAATGCCACTTGAATAAACTGTCATTCGAAGCTGTAACAATTTCACATCCCGGACTTATTGAATCTATAATGCAATCACCACATGCTGCATATTTCATTCCGCCTTTTCCCAGATCATAACTTTGTCCCTGCCATGAAGAACCGTTATACCAACATACATATATGGAATTTGAATAAAGACCTATAATCTCATCATAGCCCGAACTGTTAATATCACCACTGGCAACATCAAAAGGTATCCCCGGCAAATTAAATGACTGTTTGTAAGAATTTGTTTCTGGCTCATAAATATCAAAATATCCGTTACCTCCATAATTATCGATAACTACGATCTCATCATTTGAAAGCAACTTGAAATTTTCTCCGAGTGGTGTTTCTGCCATTAATCCATAAAAACAAAACAGAAAGATAACACATAACCTCATACACTTCATTAAATCCTCCTTTCAAGATTATAGATACAACAAATAACAAATTTAAAATAACATTATAATATATTTAGATAGTTTTTCTAATTGGTATTGGGTATTTAGATATACCTACATTCACTTTCATTATGAATGTCATCATATTATATATTTTAAATAATGTCAATAGTATAATTATATTATACTATTATACTATAATATAAAAGAGAGTGCGAACGCTGAATTAGACGGCACAACTATAATATTTATATCTAATTAACTTACGAAATATAACCATGGAAGGAAAGAAATCAACCACGAATTCACGAATAAAGGAAATAGACATCAGACGTCAGACATCAGACATCAGCCGAGAAGGGAAAGAGAATATCAGCGAATTTCACTAAGGGAAGTATTTATATGATGAAATTCGATAAGGCAGATTCCTGCTTTCGCAGGAATGACACAGAGGGATGCAGGAATAATTAAAACAGATAGGAATAGATTTAATCCTTTCCTATCTACTTAAAATGGTAAGTATGTCCATACCTAATCTACCTAAAATTTAATTATCCTATTGACATTAATATTTTTTTCTATATAATCAACAGCCGTACTAAAAATAGAAATGGTATTATTATAAGGAATTGAAATGAAAGGAAACGGAAAAAGAAAATATAGCAATTTGTCAATAGAATATCAATTTTTCAATATGTATTATACCAATACATATTTTTACATATACATATTAAAAGAAGATTACAAGTTATTTGTTCATTTAAGCACAAAAAGGAGGTAATTAGTATGAAGAAATTATTCTTTATTCTATTACTATGTATTCCAATTTTTCTAATCGGAGCTGAACACGATATTATTACAACCGATGCGTCTGATATCTATTTTACAGGTACATGGAATGCTCCTGCAGGGGAGTATATTAATCACTTCCATTCCGAACAATCTACCGGTCAGGTTGATCTTGTTACACAGTCAACCGGTGGAAGTGAAAAAACGGTAATATTATGTTTTCGAAGCGATGTCTGGTTTGTCGGGAATTGGACTGCCCCCGGTGGTGTATATATTATAGGATATAGCACTGATAATTCCGGAGGGTATTTAACATTAAATGCTGAATTATCAAATGGTGATCAACAAATGATAATGTTTACAAATTGCGGCCAGATTTATTTTGGTACATATGAAAATTCCGGAGAGTGGCACAAAGGTTTTACTTCCAGTTCAAGTGGAGGATGGCTATCGCTTACTGCCATTACCGAGTCTGCAAATCAACCGCCTAACACACCTTCAACACCTTCGGGACCTACTGCAGGTGAAGCAGGAATCTCTTATAGTTATTCAACATCTACCACAGATCCTGATGGCGATCAGGTGAAATATACATTTGACTGGGGTGATGGCGATTCGACTGTAACAGGATTTTATGCATCAGGAGCAACTGCAAATGCAAGTCATACTTGGGCATCCGCAGGAACTTATAATGTAAAAGTAAAGGCAACCGATTCAAACGGGAGTACTTCATCATGGAGTTCATCTTTACCTGTTAATATAAGCCCTGCAAATCAACCGCCTAACACACCCTCAACACCTTCGGGACCTACTGTAGGTGAAGCAGGAATCTCTTACGGTTATTCAACATCTACCACAGATCCTGATGGCGATCAGGTGAAATATACATTTGACTGGGGTGATGGCGATTCGACTGTAACAGGATTTTATGCATCAGGAGCAACTGCAAATGCAAGTCATACTTGGGCATCCGCAGGAACTTATAATGTAAGAGTAAAGGCAACCGATTCAAACGGGAGCACTTCATCATGGAGTTCATCTTTACCTGTTAATATAAGCCTTGCAAATCAACCGCCTAACACACCTTCAACACCTTCAGGAGCTACAAATGGGAATACTTCTATATTCTATCAATTCTCGACAGTATCCACTGATCCCGAAGGCAATGATATTTATTATATTTTCGATTGGAATGATGGCAATCAAACACAAACAGGTCTATTACAATCCGGAGATAGTTGCATTTTTGCCCATTCATGGACAACACCGAATAGTTACTCTATAAAAGTAAAAGCTGTAGATGAATTCGGAGCTGAATCCGATTGGTCTTCAACAGTAAATATAATGATTTCTGAAATATCGTTTTCAAGCGATTGGGATTGTTATACCAATAGTGAGTATTCTTCAGGTTCAGCAATGGAATGGGATGCATTATGGGTAGCTACAACAGGAGGTATTGTCAGATGGAATATCTCCGATAGTACAAATATAAAATATACTACTGTTAATGGTTTAAGTGATAATGCCGTAAAAGATATTTTTGTAGATAACGATGGTAATAAATGGTTCGGAACAAAAGAAGGTGTTACAATGTATGACGGTTCGGATTGGATTACATATAATACATCAAATAGTGGATTACCCGATAATATTGTTTATGCTATCACACAGGATAATGATGGTAATTATTGGTTTGGTACCGGAAACGGATGTGCAAAATTCGATGGTACAACATGGACTGCCCATATCAACTTAGGAGGTGTTACGAATGTAGCTGTCAGAGGAATAGCAGTTGACACATTAAATCATATATGGACAGCAAATAATCCTCATAATTTTGGAGATCCGGGTGGAGTTTCTATGTATGATGGTTCTGCCTGGACCAATTGGGACCTTGATGGAACGACATGGCAGGATAATTACCTTCTATCTCTTGCAACAGATGGTAAAAATCGTGTATGGGCTGGTACCTGGTTAAAATGGGTGTATATGTATGATGGTTCTACCTGGACACATTATGATGACATAAATTCAGGTCTTCTCGGACAGCAGGTTGAGGCAATAAATGTTGAGAGTGATACAATAATCTGGTTTGCAAATCATAGAGGAAGTAGTGCTACAAATGATAATAGCGGAATTACAAAATATGATGGGCTCACATGGACAAACTATACACCAAATAATTCAGGTTTAAATAATAAAATGGTTTTCAGTATAACAATTGATACATTAAATAATCATTACTATTTTGGATTGGTATCTGGAGGAGTGGATGGTTTTGACGGAGTGTCTGCATGGAATAATTACAAGAGATCAAATGAACTTCATTGTAATTATATTACATGTATAGATATAAGTAGTGATAATATAAAATATTTTGGAACAAGCTATTATGGTATTGCTGTTCTAAATAATGGTACGTGGTCTAATTATTGGAGTGGCAACAGCGGTCTCGGAGATGATTATGTAAATTGTCTTCATATAGATTCTGGCGATACCCTGTGGGTTGGAACACAATACAGTGGATTTTATAAATTCAACGGATCGACATGGACAAATTATGACACCACAAATTCAGGGCTTCTTGGAAATATTATTCTTTCCCTTGATAAATCATCGGATAATGTTCTATGGATAGGCACAAGCGGTTGGGATGGTCCTTATGGACAAAATGGAGCCTTATGCCGTTATGACGGATCAAGCTGGACAAATTACTGTCTGGAAAATAGTGGAATAATCGATGATGATGGATTTGTTGTGAAAGTAGATAAAGGCGATACCGTCTGGATTGGTACAGAGGAAGGAATATCCAAATTTTATAATGGCAGCTGGACTAATTATACAACTGCAAATGGACTTGTGAATGACCATATTCTTTCAATAGCAATTGATTCTTTGAATAACAAATGGTTTGGAACAAATGGTGGTATCAGCAAATTTAATGGAACTTCGTGGACAAATTGGACTACATCTGAAGGACTTCCATCCAATATAATAACAGGTATGTCTGTTGATGATTCGGGAATGGTATGGATTTCAACATCAAATGGTGCAGCTGTTTATAATGGTTGTGAATGGATTGCATATAGTCAAGCAGATAGTCTTGTAGATAATGACTTAACTTCTATTGCCACAGATAAAAATAACCATGTGTGGTTTGGAAGTAACGATAGCGGTATTGGTAAATTTTCTGGCATAACATTAGCGTTTGTAGAAGAGGATAGGAATACCTACTCTGCTAAAGATAAAATATTTTCTATCTCGTTAAATCCATTTCATGAAAGAACCGTTATTAAAATAAATGGATTTGATATCAATCGAGATACTGACAACAATAGCAAGATGAAGCTCAAAATTTACAATATAAATGGTAGATTGGTTAGAGATTTTTCAACTCAATTAGCCAATAATAAGAGACTGCCTTTCGAAATTACATGGGATGGTACAGATTCTAACGGAAGAAGAATTCCAACGGGACAATATTTCGCCTGTTTCGAATATGGTAATTTCAAACAAACAGCTAAATTAATTTTAATTAAATAGCTTAAATATACCAATTCAATCAGGAAAATCAAAAGAGACGGGTATAATACCCGTCTCTTTCTTTAAATAGTTCTAAAACCCTTGAATGTCAAAATGTCACCCTCCCCATTTCTTCCTCGCCTTTGATATCCTGCCTGTGCGTTGCACGCAGAGACAGGGGTGAGGACTGAGGTGAGGGTGATAATAAGTATTTAAGTAAGAAGTGAGAAGTAGGAAGTTTACAGACATAAATCGAAAACCAGGA
>CBDVEF010000043.1:0-9288 GCA_965372935.1 uncultured bacterium
GATGATGCAACACTTGAAATTGGATTAAAAAATGATATTGAAATTTATAAATATGTTATACCTTTATTAAAGGAGCTTAGACATAAAAGGACTAAAATTATTGATATTGCAAAAGAGGAATTACCTCATTACAAATATCACACACTATTTATACCCTATTGGAAAGATAATATCATATTAGGTGGATTAGTTTATTCTACTAATCTAAATACTATTACCAGTAATTGTAAATTATCTATCAACCTAATTAACAATAGAATTAATTCTATAATTAATCTTTATCTTAAAAAAGAGGAGAGAAAGCATTTACTTGTAAATATAGTATCTCTTTTAGTCACATCAATTGAAGGTAATAATTATGGTGTGGCTTCACATTCCCAAAGAGTTGCAAAAATAGCGCGATCTTTAGGAAGTAAATTAGGATATGACAGGGAAAAACTCGATTTGATAGAATATGCTGGATTATTGCACGATATAGGAATTGTTTCATATTCAAGGGATATTTTCTCAAGAAAAAGTCAAAGTGAATTATCAGATGAAGAATGGGATACTATAAGAAAACATCCTCAAATTGGATATAATATATTGAAAAATATAAAGTCATTAGGGGATATGCCCCGTTGGATATTAGGCCATCATGAGAGGTGGGATGGAATGGGATTTCCAAACAACAAAAAGGGCAATGAAATTAGTGAAGAGTCTATGCTTATAAATATTGCCAATGTAATTGACAGTTTTATTTTTGGTAAATCATATATTAATCCTGTTCCCTTTAAAATTGCTGAAAAATACATTCACAAGGGGGCAGGTACTTTGTTCAATCCCAAACTAATAAAAAAACTCTCCCCATACCTTAAAGATATAATCTTACCTTTAATTAAGGGTAAAATATAACAACGAAAGTATAGTAATAAGTAAAAAGTGGAAAAGGGAAATTAATCACGGAAGGGAGATATCTTTATTATAGGACACAATCACCCTCACCTCAATCCTCTCCCATTAAAGGGCGAGGAAGAAATGAGATATAACTATGTCATTGCGAACGAAGTGAAGCAATCTTATAAGAGTGAATTTAGATTGCTTCGTCGTTTCACTCCTCGCAATGACAAGGAGGAGTTTAGATGAATAAACATGAGAGGGAGATCTACCACGAATTCACGAATAAAAGATAATAGACATCAGACTTCAGACATCAGACACCAGCCGAGAAGGGAAAGAAAGAAATAACCACGAATTTCACTAAGGAGAAGGGAATAATTTTTAACTTGAATTTACAAATTAGGGCGTATAATTATACGCCCCTACGATTACACTAATTTACGATTAACGATTTGCAATTTTCTAATGTGTCATCCTGAATCCTGACCTGCGTCAGGACAGGTTTATTTCAGGATCTAAGAGGGAAAAGAAGAGAGACAGGATATGACCGTTAGAAAAAATAAAATGTCTTTTTTATAGAATAATTGTAGATTCCTTCTTTCGCAGGAATGACACAGAAGGGATGCAGGAATAATTAAAACAGAGAGAATGGATTTAATCCTTTCCTCTATCCTTAAACTGGTAAGTATGTCTATACCTATCTACCGTATTACAGTTATATATATTGACACCATTAATATTTTTATATATACTTTTCCAAGGAGAATATATGAAAGTATTAGTTATAATTCCCACATTTAATGAAAAAGAAAATATTAAAGATATTATAGAATTAACACTTAATCAAGATAAAAATTTAGAAATTCTTGTAATTGATGATAACTCCCCTGATGGAACTTCTAACATTATAAAAAAAATAATGAAAAAGGAAAAGAGAATTCATTTAATAAGTCGCCCTTCCAAGATGGGATTGGGAACAGCATATGTCACTGGTTTTAAATATGCTATATCAAATAACTACGACTATTTATTTGAAATGGATGCTGATTTTTCACATAACCCTAATGATATACCGAGATTCTTACAGATAATAGAAAAGAAAAATTATGATATTGTTATAGGATCAAGATACTATCAGGGTGTAAGTGTTGTCAATTGGCCAATGATGAGGTTATTACTTAGTTACTTTGCAAACATCTATGCCAGGGTTATTACAGGAGTTCCTGTAAATGATCTCACCGGTGGTTATCAATGTTATAGAATCTCAAAACTCAAAGAGCTTAATCTTAAAACAATTAAATCGGATGGTTATTCATTTCAAATTGAAATAACATCAAAACTGTTTTATCAAAATGCAAATATTATCGAAATTCCTATTATTTTTATTGATAGAGTAAAAGGGCAATCCAAAATGAACAAAGGGATTATTTGGGAAGCATTCTGGAGTGTATGGCAGCTTAGATTGCAGCATATATTCGGTAAAATATGATTGATGTTACTCTTATATATGTAAATTATTTCAGCAGTAGCGAAATAAACGATTCGATTTTATCATTCCAAAAAATGCATAAAGCGTTAAATTATGAGATTATTATTGTGGATAATTCCGCATCTGTACTAGAACATAATAAATTAAATATCTTTCAAAAGGTTAAAAATATTATGGTTATTCATTTGAAAAAGAATTATGGGTTTGCTAAAGCATGTAATATTGGAGCAAATGCTGCTAAAGGGAAATTTCTCTTTTTTATAAATCCTGATACAATATTCTATAAAGGTAAAATCACAGATTTAATTAAATTTTATAAAAGAAATAATGATTGTGGCATTGTAGCCCCAGTGCTTTTAAATAGTGATTATTCCATCCAATATTCAGCAAGAAAATTTCCCTCATTAATCAATCAAATCGGGGGGAGAAATTCCTTATTTAATATCCTATTCCCTCGCAACAAACTATCATCCAATTATATGTATAAAAACATAAATTATAACCAAGTTCAAATAATCGATTGGGTCAGAGCTGCTGCAATACTTATAAACAGGGATTTATTCCTTTCAGTCGATGGTTTCTCAGAAAGCTATTTTATGTTTGTTGAAGATATTGATTTGTCCAAAAGGCTTTTAACTCTCGGTTATAAAATATATATTGTTCCTGATATGAAAATTATTCATTTATTGGGGACAATTGTAGATAAGGATCCTATAAAAAAAATATGGATGCATAATAAGAGTTTATATATATATTTTTCAAATTTATATAAATTTGCTATTTTTAAATATATTCTTTTTTATTCGACATTGTTTAGGATAATAATACTCACTATATTGAAAGGTACTTTGAAGTATGATTAATGAACGCTTAAAAGCAATTAGAATAATATTTATTATTGGAGATATAATCTCTATAACAGCTGCCTTTATAATGGCGTTTGCAATCAGAAAATATGGAATGACAGCAGAATTACAATCTATTATGAATTTCAAAAACTATGGTTTGTTAGGGTTAGCTTCCATATTGTTTATAATTATTTATGATACAATTGAACTTTCCAAGGATGAGCGATTACATTCTTATCTTTCCGGCAAATCCAATAATGTGTTTCAAGTTTCAACACTTATAATATTCCTTATAGGATTATACCTGTTTTTAATCAAATCCTTTATTCAATCAAGACTTTTTCTGGTATATTTCTACATTTTAATGAATTTATTCTTATATCTTGTGAGATTTCATATTATACCTTTTCTTGTTCATTTTATGGGAATGAGAATTGAAAAACGTATACTTATAGTGGGAAATGATAATGAAATCATTAAAGAAATTGAAAATATATATGATACTTCCGTAAACACTTACTTCTTACCGCATATAATAAAGGTTATAGATTATAAAAATAGCTTTAACAAAATACCAAGAATTATAAAAGAAGATAACATACACTGGGTAATATTTATTTATGACATAAGACATAATACATTACTTAGAAAAGGTATAAATTTCTGTGAAGAAACAGGAATTTCTTCATCGGTAGTGTTAAAATCTATTTTCCCCAAAACAAAATCAATAGTGGATATAGAAAAGATTAAAGGTGTTTCTCTTTTAACTTTTTCACCTCAAATTTCAAGAAAAATTTCACTGGCATTAAAATACATAATTGATAGACTTATTGTCATTGTTATTTCACCAATTGTACTGCTTATATCATTACCTATTATACTAATAATTAAAATCGATTCGAATGGTCCTGTGTTATTTAAGCAAGAAAGATTGGGAATTGGGGGGAAACCTTTTGTAATGTATAAGTTCAGAACTATGTTTACAGGTTCGGATATTAAAAAGGATGAATTAAAAGAACTTAGTGAAAATAAAATAATTTTTTAATTAAAGAACGATCCGAGAACAACACGAGCAGGAAAGCATTTAAGAAAATACAGCATCGATGAAATTCCACAATTTATTAATGTTTTAAGGGGAGAGATGTCGTTAATCGGACCAAGACCTCATCTAAGAAATGAATATAACGAGTACAAGTTTTGGCATATCAGAAGACTATCAATGAAGCCCGGCATTGCATGTCTATGGCAAATATCAGGGCGAAGTGATATTGATTTCAATGAAGGGGTAAAGATGGATTTGTATTATATAGATAATTGGTCGTTATTCTTGGACATATATATAATATCAAAGGTGATACCAAATTTAATAACAGGAAAAGGAGCCTACTAATGAGAAAATGGGCATTGTTTACCATAATATTTCTTATCTCTATTTTAGTCCATGCCGATTGGTATAATTTTGTTAATTTTACAGATTATAATCATATATTAGAAAACAATAATTATGTATATATTTCATCCTCTTATGGTTTAGGAAAATATAATATTCTTACCAACTCCTTTCTTGTATTGACATCATCTGATGGAATATATTCCAATAAAATTGAATGTATTACAAAATCGAATGACAATTTATACATTTTACACAAAAATGGAATTACTGTTATTAATCCTGATAGCGTATATGTGATTCCACTTTATTCAGAACTGGTTACAGACGAGCCCGATAGAATATATGTTAATTCAACATCAATATATATAAATAGCGGGAATAGTCTTTTAATCGGACATTTTGACGGAATTAGTTATAACTTTCAAAAATACAATCCTCCTTTCGGTCATTTTTCCTATATGACAGAGTTAGCAGATACACTTGTAATATCAAGTGATTCGGGAATAATATTTTCCCCCAAGGAAACACCATGGGACAGTACTACATGGTATAAACATATCAAAGACGAACTGCTTTCTTCAAAAGTTAATTATCTTTCCATATTTAATAAAAAGCTTTTCATCGCTACAGATCAAGGGGTTAATACATATTTTGAAGGACTTATAGACACAATACCAAATACTAACCTTACTGGTACGGATGTTACTTATTTTTCGATTATAGATAATAAACTTTTCATCATATCGTCATCAAATGTATATTATTATGATGGAAATTTATGGATAAAATATCACCCTTTGAGGTATTATAACATCAATGAAATAGTTGGGAATGACAGTGTAAATATTGCTATAAACAATCAAAATATTTATAAGATTGACACCTGTAATATTGATACCTCTGGTAATATAGTAGTTGATAAAATAGAAAGAAATTCTTTAACAAATAATGGAATATCAGCTATTAAATCAGACAAGGAAGGCAATTTATACATACTATATGGATTTTTATCCAATCATATAGATCTACTTGATAATGATACGATAAGTTCAATATATTTTCCATCTGATATAAACACCAGGGGAATTTATTCTATAGATATTGACAATCAAAATAGACCATGGATTGGATTTTGGGATCCCTGTGATTCGGGTATTGTAAACATCGATGAATTT
The DNA here is from genome assembly GCA_965372935.1 of uncultured bacterium. Lineage (GTDB taxonomy): Bacteria > Hydrothermota > 32-111 > QNBC01 > QNBC01 > JAGLYS01. The sequence continues at coordinate 5,785 of CBDVEF010000043.1, forward strand.
GGAAATTTCCATTGGTATAAATTCCCTGCTGATCTCCCCACTGTGTCTGATATAAAATTTGACAATAAAGGTAAATTATGGCTTATTAATTACAGCGATTATTCTAATTTATTTTTGTTAAACGAGGACAACTCATGGACAAAATATAATAACCCCAACACAGGTTGGATGTATAGATTATATTTTGATAAATCAAATAATTTATGGATGGGATCTTATTATATCGGTGCCGCCACATGTTTTGATACATCGGGGATATGGCATAGAATATTGCTCACAGGGGCAGCTACGGTAAGTGGATTTGCTGAAATCGACGATTCGACAATGTATATTTCAACAGAAAGCGGAATATATGTAATAAGAAACTATACAGTTGTTAATATAATTAAACAGGATGGCAATATATCTTTAACTGATATCATAGATATGACATTAGATCCTTACGGGAATCTGTGGATAGCAAAAAATTTATATGGTATTTATGTAAAAAGAGATAATCTATGGTTAAATTTTCAGGAAAAGGATGGTCTTATAAGCAATAATATGGGCTCTGCAAGCGGAGGGATTAAGAAACCTCAAAAATTATTTTCATTTGACAGAAAAAATAATTTTATGTATATAGCAACACTCGGAGGTTTATCCAGATTTTATAATGATGGAATGTTTATAATCGAAGAGAGTAATTTCAGCCTTAAACTGTTTCCTAATCCCGTTAGAAATGGCATTCTTTTCGCAGAGTTAGTAGCTGAAAATGTAATCATATATGTATATTCTTTGAATGGTAAAAAGATTGGAAGGTTTTCACCTTCTGACATCAACTCTAAGATGTATTTTAATACATCTAATCTTAGATCGGGAATATATATGGCTATAGCAACAATAAACAATAAAAGAATTTCAGAAACGAAATTTGCCATTATAAATAAGTAGGCTTATTGCTAAATAAATAGACACCTTTTCTGACACCTCCACATGAAACAATAACAGAAGGGATATCATACAGATGAAGTATTTCTGAAATTATTGTAAGTCCGTATAGTAAATGAGATGCTCTATCTTTATCATATGGAAGTATATCTCTGATATGTTCAACACGCATATTAAAATATTCCTCTATGAACAAATCAATTTTTTCTATGCTAATTTCGCTTCCATCAATTGAATTATAGTTATAACTATTTAACCTATTTATATAACCTGCGAATGTCGTAATTGTACCCCCCGAAACAATCATTTTAAAATTACTACCTTTTATATTGTCATAATATTTCAAATTACCTCTAATTTCTTTTCTTATACTTTCAATATCAGACAATCCCCTTTCCAACATATTAGATGCCAAATTTCTACTTCCTAAGGGAATGCTATCAACATATTTTCTTATAGGACCTACTTGATATACAAATTCACTACTTGCTCCACCTATATCAAGGATACAGATATGATCATTGTCAAATGATCTGCCATATATATTACCTATAAAACATAATATGGCTTCATCATTCCATGGTAAAAGGTTCATTTTCTTTCCGGTATATTCTATTGAATATCTTTGAACCTCGTCTATGTTTTTAATATGTCTAAACATTTCGGTTCCGATAATTTTATATTTAAACACCCTTCTATTTGAAAAGGTGTTTTTTATTAATTTTAGCTTTTCATTAAGTGATTTAATACCTTTTGTTGTCAGTCGCCCCTCGTTAATGTAATATAACAATTTATGCCCAATAGCTTTTTCATAACATATGGAATCATCTGTTTTGTTGAATATATTAATAATTAGCGAATTTGAACCGAAATCAGCTACACCGAATAGATTTTTATTCAAATTCCCTTTTTTACCTGTAATAAAGTATTTTTGTATTACACCTGGAGAAAATAGTTTTCTAATTTGATCCATATTCTCCTCAGCTTTCTTTTCCCCGATTGTAATTAACTCATCAACCTTCGAATATTCATTCGATTTAATCTCCATATGCTCTAAACTTATAACAATATCTGCTAATGATAATTGCTCTTTCTTAATTAATTCTCCTCTAACTGAATCTACTCTAAACATAATATCAACAGCTGATTGAAAATCCTCTTTATCCCCGGAGTGCCTGCTTACATCTATTGCCAGCACTTTTTCCGCTCCAAGTTCTATTGCTTCCTTAACGGGTACAATCGAAGTAACCCCACCGTCTACTAACAACATATTTTTATATTTTACAGGAGAGATAGCACCAGGTATCGATATTGAAGAACGAACAGCAGTTCTTGTATTACCTTTAGTAAATATAAATGTTTTTTGTTTAATCAGATCTACAGCCACCGAAGCGAATTGAATTTTAAAACAATTAATATCCATATCAAGTAGTGTGTTATTAAGTAAAAGATCAATATGTCTTTGCTCAATATAACTATTGCTTTTTAGTAACTTTGCATATTTTAAGATTTTATTGAAAGAATTAACAAACTCGTCAAAAAATTTAATTTTATATTTTCGTTCCCCCTTCTCAAAACCCATAATTTTTGACAATTGCCTGGCAATTATCTCTTTTGCAAGTTTTTCAACCACATCGATATTTTCTCTCTGCAGGTACATTGCTCCAATAAGAGATCCCATACTTGTTCCGACAAGAATGTCATATTCAATGTTGTTTTCTTCTAACTTCTTTAAAAATCCAATATGTGCCAAACCTCTTGCTGAACCACCCCCAAGAACAAGTGCTCTCTTTTTAGTATATAAACTAAACATAGTATACCTCTCTGAGCACCTGCCTCATATCTTTCGGGATAGTGGTAAACACTTTCACCTTTTCATTACTAAATGGATCTGTAAATTCAAGCAGATAGGAATGTAACATTTGTCTGGGAAATCTTTTGTCATTTTTTAATGCATAGAATTTATCCCCACATATTGGATGCCCTAATGTTTTCATATGTATCCTTATCTGATGCGTTCTTCCCGTTATTATGTTTAATTTTACGAGAGATAACCCATTTCTACTATCAAGAACATTATATATTGTTCTTGCCCACTTATTGTTCCCTCTTGCAGTTATCATATAATTGCCATAACTACCGTAATAATTTCTTGTTATGGGAAATTCTATAATGCCCTCCCTATTAATAAATTTCCCATAAACTAATGCAATATAACATCTAATCTGTGAACAATATTGGACTCATAATTAATATATTTTTGATTTTTTATAAGCCCTAATGATAATAATGATGAAATTACACTGGTTTCCATATCAGGTAAACATGAATGTGTTTTAATCCCTGGCTTTTTATTTATGATTAAATATTGTTTTGTCTCTTTTATGATTTCAAAATTTACAGTGTCAGCTTTGTTCTGTTTTATAGGAATAAATTTTGGTATTAAAAATAGACTGTTTCTCATTACAAAACTCTTTGTATTTGTAGGATGATAATCTAATAATATTTGTCTCTTTTTCAAATATTTTTCAATCTCCACATCTTCTATTAAAAGGAATTTTTTCAAGTAGTTAATTG
>CBDVEF010000044.1:0-9140 GCA_965372935.1 uncultured bacterium
CATCGCTTGTCAGCGCTGTCTCTGTCCCCCCTGATGATGGAACCTTATAAATCTGCCAGTAGCCTGTTGTCGCATCATACTTCATATACACAATCCAGTTCCCATCAAGCGACCACTGGGGCCAGTAATGCTCATAACTATCACTGGTCAGACCTGTCTCTGTTCCTCCTGCTGACGGAACCTTGTAAATCTGATCGTAGGTTGTCGCATCCTCCTTCATATACACAATCCAGTTCCCATCAAGCGACCACTGGGGCCAGTAATGCTCATAACTATCACTGGTCAGGGGGGTCTCTGTTCCTCCTGCTGACGGAACCTTGTAAATCTGGTCGTAGGTTGTCACATCCTCCTTCATATACACAATCTGGCTCGCATCAGGTGACCACTGGGGATAGTCACTGTTATAACTATCGCTTGTCAGACCTGTCTCTGTTCCTCCTGCTGACGGAACCTTGTAAATCTGGTCGTAGCCTGTCGCCTCATACTTGTGATACACAATCCAGTTTCCGTCAGGTGACCACTGGTGAGCGTAATGGTCATAACTATCGCTTGTCAGGGGTATTTCCTGTGCCCACAGGGGGAGAAAAAGTCCCAACATCAACACGGTTGATGCACTCCATAGCAAAATCACTTTTCTCATAAGAGAACCTCCTTTTTATATTTCCGAATTGCAGATAACGCTCCAGTAAGTATGTGAAGTTCGGTAAATGAAAGAGCTTTACATATAGGTAGTATCATATGATACTACCTAACTATTACCAGTTTCTTTACCTCATTCCAATCACTTGCATTGAATCTTATGAAGTATATCCCGTTGGAGACCTTTTTACCGACATCATCTTTACCATCCCACATGCAAACATAATATCCTGGTTCTTTTCGCTCATTAACAAGCATCTTCACCAACTTGCCAGTAACATCGTAGACCTTAAGCGTCACACGTTGTTCCTGCGAGACAACCAGATAACTGATACTGGTAACTTTATTGAAAGGATTCGGATAGATATGGAACAAGACAAATTTCTCGTGTATTAGATTGTTTTCATCTTCTATACCGGTTTGCGAAATAAATGTGCCATAGACATCCCCATCAGTAAAATTAAAATCAACTCTTGTGGCAACCGCCAAAAACTTGTCTCCGCCGAATCCACATCCTCCAAGAGGGATTTTTCCGCTTGATGGATTAGATATAACAAACGGTTCGTCCAAAGGAATACCCTGCGGAGTCCAGAACCTTCCCATTAATTTCATGTCGGACATTTGTGTCCAGGTTATCAAGTAATTATTGTTGTCAAAAGCAACGCTGGGGAACATAGGTTGCTTTGTAGAATCACAGATAGTTATCGTCTCTTCAATTGTTCCGGTAGTGGTAATAAAACGTCCAAATAAGGTACAACCAGTGCCTGTAGCTTCGTGGAAGGCAAGCAAATACCTGGCACCATCAAAAGCAAGAGATGTCGGATTATCGCTGTAATATGGTCCGCCATCAATCAAGAAGTTGTTACCAACCAGTGAACCCGCTTTACTGACAAATTGCCCATAGATATCTTTGTCTCTATCAGGAATCACCTCAACCCACGCCACAAGGTAGTTAGTGTCATCATACGCAATAGAAATTTCCCTAGCATGATTATTACTGATCTGTATTTGACCACCGATCAGATTTCCGCTCTTGCTTACCCTCTGCCCGTAAAGATAGCCATCAGTCTTGACAAAAATCACTAAGTAAGTGGTGTCGCCAAAAAACAGATTATATAGTCCTGGACGCTCTATAGAGGCGTTTGTACCAATGGTAAAATAGGTTCCCACTAAACTACCTGAGGTGTTGATGAATTGCCCGTTAATATCACCACTGAATTCTCTCCAAACCAGGAGATAGTTAATTTCATCAGATTTAACTACTGGTCCAGTTCCTTCCCTACCAACCGAGATTCTATTCCCAATCAAGCTATCCGGGGGACAAACCAACTGGGCGGTAATATTATACTGGCTAAGTGTATCGCCCAGTATTGCAACTATGCCGTTTATCCCGCCATAGACCGCACCCGTGCCAAGGGTACTGTCTGGTCCCACAGCAATTGGGAATTCCTGTGCGTCAAGTATTGCTTGCGTTAAAATAAAACTGGCAATTATCATGAAACGAATGAAATGTTTTTTGAACATAATAATCTCCTTTCTTGAATTGATTAACTTATAACATTTCTTGTGTTATGAATCGCTTTACCCTTATTTTTCCTTCCAAAATATATTCTTCCAAAATAGACAGCCTTCTCCTTTCTCTTTGGTTTTAGTATCACTTAAAAGTATACGGATACGAAGATACTCTGAATCTATCCAGTTTTTGGGAAGATCACATTGGATTAGATAGCCAATTATGGATTGATTTTTACCTGCAGATTCTCTGACCCTGTTAATTTCAAGTATATCAACGGATTTGTCATTAATTTGTAAATCTATATCATTCTTGGAAAGATTGGGAGCAATCTCAATAAGAGTTTTTGTTTTGAGCACTTCTATTCCCCCAACCTCTTTTGCTCTTTTAAGAGACATAGGACGAAAATATATAATCAGTGATGGATACGCTCCTTGAGGTAAAAAGGCATTCATTGCATATATTTCTATTCCATTAATATGTACATTTAATTGTAAATTATGATAGACTGGAATATTCCAAGCCCAATACTCAAGATTCTTTGTTTTATAATCTTTACAAGCTGCTAAGGCTAAATAAGTGCCTTGCTCAACATAAAGTCTATACTCACCTTTTTTATTGGAATATGTTTGGTAAACTGTTTCAAAATTATCATTTTTGATCTCGATTTCTGCACCTTCTACTGGATTATTGTCAAAGTCCGTTACTTTACCTGATATCTTTATCATTTTCACCCTCTCTTTAGCTAATATTAATTGCTAATTGAAACGGTATATTGTCAATTTGATAATATACCCCTCCCTCCTTTGACGGATTAAAAATAATATCCTTAAAGATAAAATATAATTTATTAAAAGCCACAAATAAATTATAAACCATCCCTATTTAATGTCAAGGAAATATTTAAATTCTGAATGTTACAATTCTAAAATGTCACATGATAATTACAAAGTGAAATGTTACATATAAGGTACTTAAAAAAAGTAGCAAATGTTATTCTGCCCCCTTTATTGTCAAAATGCAAACACCAACCATTCAGTATTTCTACAGCATTTGACCGTAGAGACGCAATATCTTGCGTCTCTACATAGAAAATCTCATCAATAGGTAGAAAGAGTATATCTATAGCACTAACAAATGTGACACTTTAGTTAGTAAAAAATTATGCCATTTCCCCTTGAAATAACACCCCGTCCCTATTAAACTTATTAAAATTCAAAGCTCAAAAATTCTATTTCTTAAATTTATCCAACTCAAGCATTACTTCTGCACACTTACTCCAATTATCATATATAAACTGTAAATCTTTCTGCGAAACATGCCCCTGCGAAATCATCGAATTAGCCATATCCTTTGCCATACCATAACTTACATCGTTTTTCCCTTTGGTTTCTTCCATATTATTCAATAATGGTAATAACGCCATACCTGTTGCGATTACAGTAGTTTGTCTTAAAAAGTCGCCCCAATTTTTGAATCCTCCATTCATAGATATATTATTAAGTTCTTTTTTAAAAGCTTCATTAGGATCTTTTAAGTTTTTTGTCTCATCGCTTTTGTAATTAAATATTGTTTCCCAAACAGTATTTATTTTGTCTAATTTTTCTTTGCTAAGCTCGCCATCCTTTACAAATGATTCTTTTAATTCATTAATAGAAATTTCGGGGTATTTCACGGGCTTTTTGTATTCTTTGGCTTTATCATTTTCACTCGAAACCTCATTTCCAGTCTTTGCAATCTGTTCAGTTTTGTTTTTTACATTTTCCTGCTTATTATCTTTCTTTTCTGCTTTCCCACATGAAACAAGTAAAAGTGTTGTTGCAATTACTGCAACCATTAATTGAATTTTTGCTTTCATTTTAAATCTCCTTATTTAGAATTAAAAACAATTTTAAATTACCACAGTTATCCGGGGACGGTGCTTGTCATTTTAACAATATCTCTTCATTTCCGTGCCCTTTCCCCGGTTCTTTTGTAAAGATATCCAAGAGATGAATATTTCACAAGAAAATAATACTTTGCTTTATCACCCAAAAATATATTGGTACCCATAATTCCTCTATTCATAACATGGTGATATGCACCTCTATAAGTAATCCTTGCTCTTCTCATACCTCTATAATACTTCATAAAAAGATATTGTCAAGATGACAAGCACCGTTCCTGTAAAGACTATAAACTACTTAACATTTTGCAGACTTGTGAAGTTGGCAAGGCCAATTTCATATAACATTCCGAGCATATTTGAAGTTTCTCAAAGGAGAATTTTGGCGGAGCGAAGCCAGATACACTCTGTTAAGCCAAGTACTGCTTTTGTCCCTCACTTTTTCCTTATTGGTATCTGTATATCAGTAAGGAGCTTCTCTTCTGGTGTTGTTCCAGGGACATTAAGATAAATCTCTCTTCTACCACCAGCGAACTGGTAACCCTCTTTTTCAACCCACTCAAAAACTTTTTGCCATGCTGAACCTACTTGAGAATAAGGACCTTTGTGAATGGTACAAGCTACTTCCATATTAGGAATCTCTTTTATTTTTATTCTTTCATTCCCCTCTACATCTCCTTTGATCGGAACACAGATCTCATACCTGCATTTCTTAAAATCGGTTTTACTGGGATCATCGTAATATATCCCGAACGGTGGACCAGATAATCCTATGTTTTTCTTAGATATCCAGCCATAGAGTTCTCCAAAGATTGATCCTATTTTGTCAAAAGACCCCTGCTCTTCAATAGCTGCAACTTTGCACCTTTCCACTTTTTTAATTTTTACTTCTGACATATTGCATCTCCTCTTTAGGTTGTGTCAAACGACTTGAAGCTTATTTTGTATAGTAATTTGTATCCGAACTTAAGTTCGGATACAAATTACCGTAACTTAACCTCAGCAATAAATTATAATTTAAAACTATAAAAAGTCAAGTGATGCTATCATATTTTGGTAGATAAGCAATATGTTAAACAGTTTTCAAATTAAGAGTAATAATAAATCTATTCCGTTCTACAGTGGCAAGAGAGGGGTAATCTCATTTGGAGTTCCTTAGCAAAAGTAGTATATATGTCCGTACCAAGTGCCCGTCTCAATAGAGACAATTGACATTCAACCTAAATAAGTATATATTCTGGATATATTTAAGGAGGTAATATGGAACAAAAAAAGATAAATATAAAACTTGATAAAGAACAAGCTGAAGGAACGTATTCTAATGCTGTAATAGTTAGTCATTCGACATCGGAATTTATAATGGATTTTGCAAGAATAATGCCAGGGGTAAATGAAGCAAAGGTTTATTCAAGAATTGTTATGACACCTCAAAATACAAAAATGCTTTTAAAAACGCTACAGGATAATATAAAGAAATTTGAAGAACAATTCGGGGAAATAAAAATATCTAAAAATACCGGGCAAAATATTGGTTTCACACCTTGATTTTCAATCTCTTTACCATAAGCCTGTAAAGTAAAATACCAAGACCACCTGCTGAAATTGTCTCTCCAATAAATATACAAATCACAATGAAAAGATATGGTGTATTAGTTAGAAATGAGAGATAAGCACTAACACCTAAAGCATTAAGGATAATTGGAGAAATTGGAGAGAGATAAGGAGAGATCTTTTTCCCAATTAGATAAGAAAGTATTCCAGCAACCAGCGTTATAAAGCTTCCAAGGAAAATGTCCCATGGTCCATATCCACCAATAAGATTTGCCAGCATACAACCTATAAACAATCCTGGTATAGCTGCAATATCTATAACCTGTAAAATGGTAAGCATTTCACTTATTCTTATCTGAATAGGCCCATAACTAATCGGGGCAAAAACTAGTGTCAGTGCAATATACAATGCTCCTACTAAACCTGCTTTTACAATAAATCTGATCATTAAAATATAAAATTGTAAATTGCCCCTAACAATACTGCTAAAATTACTGAATAAAAAGTTCCTTTGTAATCACAAGTATCTTCTTTAATACAGTATCTTTGATATACCAATTTTAGAACAATAACAAATACTGCTAAAAAATAAAGTTTTAGAATAAAAAGAACAAAAATGATTATTCTTTCTATTTCTCCAATAACAATACCATTGAAATAATTTTTACATTTTTTATTATAAATTTTATTATCAAATCTTCCTGTAAATGTTTTAACAAATACCGTTCCTCCTCTTGTAATGAACATAACAAAAGATGAGAAAACAATGATCTTATCGAGTAAATTATTGTCTAATTGTGTTTTAGAAAAAATAAAAGTAATAAAATCATACCCCCAGCCATTCATTATCCATGGTTTAAACATATAAAAAACAAATAACATAAAAAACAGATGTAAAATTTGATCTGCAATAAGTGATAGAGAAGCTTTAACTCCACTTATATTGTATCTTCTTCCCAGGACTATTTTTAAATAATCAATAATATAATGAGATATGAAAACAATTAAAATCGCAAGTATATACTTAGAGCTAAAATAAAAGAATCCGATCAGAAGATAAAAAAATAAAACAATAATCAAATGAATAAACAGACCAACACTGCCTTCCATCTTCTTCTTGACTATTCCCGATGTTTGAAAAGTAAAATCTCCCAATACATGGGCAATTATCATAAAATATAAAAAGGTATTCTCACTCATATACTATAATAATAAAGAATAAATTATAATATGTCAAAACCTTTTATCCATTTTTTCTCTTCTAACTATTTCAGATGCCAACATACTAAATGCATTTGAAACATTGATTGAGTTTTTAAAACCATACATTGGTATTTCGAGTATAGCATCAGATAGTTCTAATATCTTAGTATTGATACCTAAAGCTTCATTGCCAAGAACAACACATCCTTTTGATTTAAATGGAAATTCCAGAAATTTAACACTTCTATTAGTTCTTTCTAGTGAAATAATCGGATATTTTCTTTTTTTATAATAGATTATACCTTCAACACTCTCCTTAAAATATCTAAATTCAATATAATTCTCTGCACCCATCGCTGTTTTCATTATCTTTTTGTGAGGAGGACATGCTGTTATGCCGGCAAAGCAAATTTCTTTAAAGCCAAATGCTTCGACTACTCTAATAATGTTACCTACATTATATGAACTCCTGAGATTATCCAGAAGAACTATATAATCTCTTTTATATCCTATTTTATTTCCCCCGTCTTTATTATAAACCTTTAAATTATCCATTTACAGACACCATTAGTAATTACCTATTGTGATAAACAATTTTCAATAATCCTTGACATATCATAACAATATATTATATATATATATATGAATAAATCAACTATGAATTGAAAAATCGATTAATACAAAAAATATAGGGAGAATTATATGAAAAATAAAATTTTACTCATTGATGATGACAAGAGTATTCATGATATTTTGGAAGCAGGTTTAGATCAATATCAACTATATCATTCCTATAATGGATCAGAATCATTAAAAATACTATCAAAAGAAAGTATCGATATAATATTATGTGATTTGGTTCTTCCGGATATCAATGGAATAAAGCTAATTAAGAAAATCAAATCTAATTATGATATTCCTATTATTATGATAACGGGGTTTGCATCCATTGAAAGTGCTATCGAAGCAATTAAAGCAGGAGCATACGATTACCTTAAAAAACCTTTTTCCATAAAAGAGGTAAACAATAGATTAAAAAAAGTGCTTGAACATGAACAATTGAAAAATGAAAATATCAGATTGATGAGTATATTAAGCGGAACCCCAGAAGGACTTGGAATTGTTTACACATCGGAAGTTATGAGCAACATTATAGAGCTTATTAAAAAAATTGCTCCTTATAATATTAATGTTCTTATTCTGGGAGAAAGTGGAGTAGGAAAAGAGCTTGTTGCAAATGCAATCCATAAATTAAGCAATAGAAGCGATAATCAACTCATTGCTATAAATTGTAGCGGTATCCCGGAAACTCTACTCGAAAGCGAACTCTTCGGATACACTAAGGGAGCATTTACAGGAGCAATTAAAGATAAGGATGGGCTTATAGTTAAAGCGGATAATGGCACTATGTTTTTTGATGAAATAGGTGATGCAAGCCCTGAGTTTCAAGTTAAAATCCTGCGAATCCTGGACTCTGGAACATATACCCCTATTGGGAGTACTTCTATTAAAAATGTAAATATAAGACTTGTCAGTGCAACCAATAAAGATGTTGATAAACTTCTTTCCCAAAAAACGCTTCGTGAAGATTTATATTATCGTATAAACGGTATAACAATAAATATTCCACCCCTACGAGAACGAAGAGAAGATATTGGTGCTCTGGCAAAGCATTTCCTTAAATTGTTTTCCAATGATCAAAAAGAATTCTCGAGAAATGCTCTTTTATATTTAATTCAGCAAAATTGGAAAGGTAATGTAAGAGAACTTAAAAATGTCATACAAAAAGTATCCATATTAACTAAAAACAAAATAATATCGGTTAATGATTTTAAATATTTCAATAAAAACATCAGTTATCAAGGAATAGAATATAGAGATGCAAAATGTAATTTCGAAATGATATATTTTCAAACACTCTACAAACAATGTAACGGCAAAATAACTGAGATGGCAAAACAATCCGGGTTAACCAGACAGAATATTTATATAAAATTGAACAAGTTCAATATAAATATGTAAAATTATTATTACATATAGTAATATATATTATACACTATTGCAATTGCCCTCTTTTTAAACCCCATTATTATGTAATTTAACAATACTCTATTCTGGCATCATATTTGCTTATTATATTTATGGAGGTGTCAGATGAAGAACATAAAAATAACCATCCTTCTTGTGTTTCTTGCAATTTTAGCAAAAGGAACAAATATTTATGCTAATAATAGCAAAACTGATTCCGGGGCAATTTGTATTCGAATAATATTCCCAGAGAATGAATCAGGGAATAATGCTATGATACGTTTGGAACGGAATAATCCGAAGATAGTATATAAAGACTTC
>CBDVEF010000045.1:0-9140 GCA_965372935.1 uncultured bacterium
GTATAATGTGCTGTTGGTTCTGTCCCTGCTGTTCCTGTGTTTACATACATTGCTCCCCCTTCGAATCCCTTTCCCCTTGTTGTAAATTTAAAACCACCTCTTATGGGGACCTCAATGGTATCATCGACTATTTTTCCAATATTTCTGGTATAAAGAATCTTTATTGCACCAGGCCCTACATTAAAGTTATTATTTCCTCTTATATTAAACATATTTTGTCCTTCAAGGAAAAATGGTCTTTTTTCACTAAGGTAGATCGAATATTCAGATAAATTTACCTGAAACGGATCTGCTTCAATCTGTGCGAAATCAGGATTTACCGTCATATTAAAACCGAATTCAGAGCTTGGATTATACGCAAGATCAAGCCCGGCACTTCCGTTTATTTTATCATTATATTTAACCAAACCTACCGGATAAATTTCAAGAAATCTACCTTTGACAACAGGGTTAATTCCATCGAGTGGAGCAAACTGTGTGATTCTAAAACCGGGAAATGATGGTACCGGTTGCCAGTAATCTGTTTCATTTATCGTAGGGATATATCTTCTGAATTGTATGCCCCAGTCGGATTTTGAATATTTGATTGCTTTTAGTGGAATTTTCATTTCAACACAATACCCATAATCTGTTATTTTTGTTTTTGCAAACCAGACACCATTCCAGTTATTATCGAATGCTATTCCACCCTGTAATGATAATCCATCCCCTTGTGTCCCTGATGCGGCAACATTGAAATAGTAGCATGTTCTTTTATCTCCAAATGTATCGATGTATAATGTTACTAAATCTCCCGATGCATTATCCCATCCTCGTATGTTCTTTGTTGGGATTCTATTATTTGTATAGCATTGAAATGCAACATAAAGGCTTATGTTATCGGTTAATAAATAAACATAGGTGTCCTCTGTCGCAGGTTTACCCTCATCAGGGGAGGATTGAAGAAAATTAGATAGTGGTTTAGCTTCGAACCATACCTCCTCCATATTACCGTCAATTTTAATATTTTGTTCTGTTTTCGTTATTGTCAGACCATTGAGAAGAAACGGTATAAAAAGAAACAATAAAAAATACTTCATACTAACTCCTTTATTTAATAGATATTAGTAAACCATACGAATAAATATGTCAAATGTTTTATGAAAAGATTATAATCTCCGGTCTTTTTACTCCCGCTCTAATTTGTGTTCTGCCATCAACCATTATATATTTACCCGTATTACTCTCAAGCAGATTAAATATTTCATTGTCGATTTTCCTGTCACCAAACCCCGTCATTAAAATAATTGTTGGTAAGCCTACCTTCTCTCTACTTATACCTTTTTTCATATCATTACCGAATATATCTTCAAATTTCCCCACATCTATTGATGGTGTGATTATACCTTCAAGTTTGTCTTTGTATTGATCATATTCCTTTCTGCTAAGTTTTCTATTTATGATAATTATATCTTTCCCCAATTTCCCATATCTCTCACCACCGAATCCAAATTTACCTTTAATTACCATACCTTCGAATTCAATATATGCACCTCGATTATCTATAATATTTTTCACTACTCCTGATGTGTGAGATACCAATTCAATAATTTCAGCAGGTCTCCTTATAGTTACATTTCCCGTATCGTAATCAATGTCGATTATTTCTCCGAAAATAGGGGATCTACATACTTTTTCTAAGAATGATTGCCACGGAGAATATTTAATTATTATCCCATTCTTTTCTACCCTATTGCCTACCTTCTTTTTCATTATATTTCTGATATTTTTTGGGGATATATTTAATTCTTTTGAACAGTTTACTGTTATTGGTCCAATGTCTTCTTTTTCCACCTTCTCTCTAACTACTATTTTTCCGGATGCCGGCGAAATATATTCAAGTGTACCTTTAACAGGAGATTCAACAGTGTAATTCGTAATTAGAGTCTTTTTAATAGCAATTGTTTCTCTAACCTCAATCGAATCGCCAATATCTTTCGTAAGATAATCATTTATTTCTCTTAGATCAATTTTCAATGGACAGGCAATATCTATAATAAAAGGTCTTTCGCGTAAGTAAAGTGTCTTTGCTATTAGTGTACCCGGGGAAATATAATCTCCCTTCTTTACAAATACTTCACCATCTGAAGGCAGAACCAATTTCTTTACTATTTTACTCATATCCTACCTCCTGTGTGATATTTCCCCATACTTTTTTGAATATGTCTTCGGATGTTAAGTGTTTTTCTCTCATATCACAAATAATCCCGAATACTCCGTTTTTAATATTTCTAATCAGAGGTTTACCAGGTCCATTCCCAATATCAAATTTATTTGTCGGTTTTATTTCAACTAAAAGTTTTTCCGAATTATCAGGGATTTTTAGAAAATCACCAACTCTTATCTTATAAATATTATTATTCAATTTTAGTGTAAATGCGATTTTTCCTGATTTATCTTCACCTTTGGCAGACAAAACGGTTCCAAGGTGAATAAGGCATTCTCTCTCAAAGAGTTCAAATCCAAGAGCCGGATTAACTGATGTCAAAACTCCCAGATGAGGCATCATAAATTCCGAATCAATATAAAACTCGGTTATTCCCTTTACAGATAGAGAATCAAGCATTATTTCAAAGGTAGTACTTAGTTCTTGATGAGAAAGAATGCCACCACTACCAATTACCATATCGATATTTAGTGGATTGAGAATAGATTTTCCAGCAGAGAATTCCTTCTCTTTTATGTTTTTACCTTTTAATTTTTCAGTGAACATGTCCATGTTATGTCGATATTGTGCTAATTTCTTATGATCAATAAATGATAGATGTATAATTTCTTTGGCAACAGCGATTTCAAATTCCTTTTCAATTTTGCGAGAGGGGAGAGATGTTGGATTGATCATTTTGTTTGCAGCAATGTTTAAAATCTCTTCCCTTGAAATATCTTCAGAGATCCATTTGATTATATTCGAAAGTCCGACTCTATCAATGGATTGTAATAATGAATAACTCATACCTAAATTTGCACTAACTGTTCTGACTGTTATATTATCGTATGTTGAAAATACATCCGTGGTTGCCCCCCCAACATCAAAGGCAAGAATATTTTTACCCTTCTGCTCCGAATATTTTTTGAGAAGTTCAAAAACTGCTGCGGGTGTAGGGAGAATTGGTGAAGAGAACTTTTTCAGAATCTTGTTATATCCGGGAGCCCTTTTCATAACATGGTTCATAAAAGTGTTCTGAATTTCCTTTCGCGTTGGTTCAGGATTTTCAATGCTCAGTTCAGGGCGAATATTCTCGGAAAATGATAGTTCAAATTTATCATTAAGTGCAACTCTTATAAATTCTTGTGCATTACTATTACCAGCATATATAAGAGGTATTTTATAATTCCCGAATTTACCTTTTAGTCCGGAAAATGCAAGAATCTCTCCGAGCTCAACTACACCTGAAATCGCCCCATTTTCAACACCACCTGATAACAAAATGATATCGGGCTTCAACTCCTGTAAACTGTTTATTTTTTCATAAGGTGTTTTTCCATCATTTATAGCAAGAACATCTATTATTATCGCTCCTGCACCAAGAGCTGTTCTTTCGGCACTCTCACCTGTAAACTGTGTAACAAGCCCTACAGTAACCATTTGAAGTCCTCCTCCAGCACTGCTCGTAGCCAGAAATAGATCAATACCGCTATCTGCGATAGAAGGTATTATTAAATCATTATCATTGAGGAGCTTTATATTTGCCTTGTTTTCTATAGATTTAATAGAGTTCTTGAGCCCAATCCACACATCTTCATCGGGTGCTTCAACCGTTGTCTTTGCAAAGCTTGAGTGGTTAAATACCATTTTACCATGACTGTTTCTTGTAAATAAGATCGATTTAGTTGTTGTGCTGCCAATATCCGTTATCAAAATCGAGTTCAACGAATGTTTTGACGTAAGTTCAACTATGTCCTTTTCGGAAAAGCCCATTTCCCTGGCTTTTATCATGAAATTTTTGTAAAGATCAAGAAGTTGATTATCCTTTTCACTCTTTGGTAATGCGATGATTACTGAACCAACACCCTTCCTTGTACTTATTATCTCCATATTTTCAAGCTGTCTATAAGCTCTTACAACGGTTGCCGGATTAATGCCAAGTGTTGCTGATAATTCTCTAACAGAAGGAAGGTTTTCACCTTTATTTATTCTGCCGGAGGAAATCATTTTAATTACTTCGTTAACAATTTGCTGGTAAAGGGGAATATGCGATTTCAAATCAATTTTTAAATCCATACTGTATCACCTCACTAATACAATATAACAATTAATCATATATTTGTCAAGGTGCAATGTTACCGGGGGGGAGAGAGGGAGACCTACCACGAATTCACGAATAAATAAGAAATGGACATCAGACGCCAGACATCAGACTTCAGCCGAAAAGGTAAAGAAATAAAAATGAATTTCACGAAGGGGAAGAGAATAATTTTTACTTTTCCCGCCCCCTCCTTTCTTTGTCATTCCTCATCCCCTTTGTGTCATTCCTGCGAAAACAGGAATCTGCAATTCAATATTCATAGTTTACGATTTTCTCTCTATTACCTCCTCGCCCTTTATGGGAGAGGACTAGAGGTGAGGGTGATAATAAGTATTTAAGTAGGAAGTGTAAAGATGAAAATCGAATATTTGGAACGCAAATGGGAATGCAAAACACCAACGGGAACGAAATATGTTTACGGCTTTTAGACTTGGCAATTGCAAATCGTAACTTATAACTGTTGTCTGTTATCTTGACATTACTTACGAAAAGATTATAATTAATTTAGTGAATGTGGGAGTTAGTAAAGGAAGGATTATAATGTTTATGGAATCTGTAAATTTGTGGGGCAGATTGAGTTAAAATAAGGAATCAGATTCTTGTAATAAAATTTAAAGTAAATGTGAGAATAAATACGATTTATTCTCGCTAAAGTGCTATATTGTATATATAAAGGAAATGTATGTATAAGAAAGAGATTTCAACATTTGGAATGTAATGATTGAATAAGGAGGAAAAGTTTTAATTAAGGAGATTAATGGCAAATGATAAGACAAGATCCCATAACTATTTAGGTGGACAAAAATGAAAAAAGGCTCTAAAATGAAACATAAAACAAGAAAAAAGGTAAATATGAAGTTTATTCCTGACGAAGAGATAAATCTATTAGAAAAGGATTTGCTGGGGACTCTTCCTTATGCGGAAACTCTTAATAATATTATTCAGACTTGCAATCCGCCTTTTACCATCGGCTTATTAGGGGGATGGGGATCTGGAAAGTCTTCTATTGTAAAGACTTTACAGGAAAAGTTTAATAATGATCAGGAAAGTAAAATAAAAGTTTTTATTTATGATGCTTGGAAATATTCTAAAGATTCTTTTAGAAGGACTTTTGTTTTAGAACTTAAAAGATTTTTCAAAATGGGAATTTCAGAAGAATTAGAATCTTTTTATAAGGATAAACATGAAGAAATATCAGGTAAGGTGGGATTGATTAAAGGTTGGTGGGTATATTTGATTACACTTTTACTTCCTTTGATAGCTATTAATATAAAGCCATTTTTTATTGAAAAAACATTTGAACTTACCACATTTACTATTTCGCTTTTATTTTCAGCATTAACTACCTTTATTGCTAAAACATTTATTCAATACAAAATTTCAATCATTAAACCAAAGACATTTGCCCCTGAGCAATTTGAAGAAATATTTAGAGAAATAGTAAAAAAACTTACATCAAAAAAATCTATTGGTAAATGGATATCAAGTATTTTAAATAAAGATAATACCTTAGAGAAGGTAGTTATAGTTATAGACAATATTGACAGATGTCATAAAGAACTGGCCACAGAGTTATTATTAAACATTAAAAATTTTCTTGAAATAAAGAATGTTGTTTTTATTGTTCCTGTAGATGAAAAGGGATTGAAAAAGTATTTAGAATTAGAAAATCAAGACGCGAATGAGTTTTTGCGTAAATTATTTAATATTACTATAAGAATCAAAAAATTTACTGGTATAGATTTATTTGATTTTGCAAAAAAATTAAAGGAGAAATATAAATTAGATTTCAATGACGATGTTCTATCAATTGTCTCTCAAGAGTTTGCCAAAAATCCAAGGAGAATCATCCAATTTTTAAATAATATACAAAGTGAAACAATATTAGCTAAAAAAGCCGAAGAACATAAACTGATAAAACCAGAGGGTGTTATTACAAGTAACTTACCAATGATTGCCAAGTTACTTATTATAAAAGAAGAGTGGCAAGAATTATATACATCAATAAGTGAGAATCCTAATTTACTAAATAGAATTAATGAAGCCTTTAGAGAGAAACAGTTTAAGCGAGAAAATGGCGGGTATAAATTTGTTTTAGATGATATTCATTTTACTCCCGAACAGTACAGATTTTTATTTAGAACATCTAATATTTCAGTTAATCAGATAGAACCATTTGTTGTAAACAGGGATGTTTTCAGAGATTTGCCTGATGAAATTAATAGTTTAGTTCTTTCTCAAGATTGGGAGACTATAAAA
Organism: uncultured bacterium; assembly: GCA_965372935.1. Classification (GTDB taxonomy): domain Bacteria; phylum Hydrothermota; class 32-111; order QNBC01; family QNBC01; genus JAGLYS01. Next base: position 6,546 of record CBDVEF010000045.1, read on the forward strand.
GAAAAATATATAAAAACTGAATATGCTTCTCTATTAAGAACAATTGAGTTTATATCTCGAAAATTAGATGTAGATCTGTTAGAAAGAGAATTATACCAAACTTCTGGATTTAACCTTCTTTCACTTGTTTTCAAAATTGCTAATGATGAAGAATTCTCATCTGAGTTTAAAGAATTATATGATACACTTGCTTTTCAAAGTGTTATAACAGTATGTGGGATGGGTGAAGTTGAAAATTTAATTTTTGATTTTAATCCTGGTGAATTAGTCAAATTTAGCAGGTGGATATATGATAAAGGGAATAAAGGATTAATTAACAATATAATTAAGGCAATAAATAGTGAGAAAACTGAAAATGATAAGAATGAGATTGAAACGATTAAAACTTTTATAGAAAGATATGCTGATAAACCAGAACAACTTAATAAAATAAAAGATAAATTCTCTCGAATCCTTATTAATAATCCAGTAATTCTTAATGATTTTAAAGAGATTTTGGAAGATTCTATATCTAAATATCTTATAAATGATTACTTGATGAAAAATTTTGTTGATACTCTTCAAGCTAATTCAAATCAGAATAATACTTTGGAAAAAGTAAACACTCTGAACAATCTATGTACAAATGAAATAATGCCTAGAGAAATGGTTATTTCATATATGGAAAAAGCTATATATTTTGCGAATACTGATGATTTGAATATTATGAATTTTTGGTTTAATACTCTAAAGATTACTTTTAATACATTGAAAAATAATTCTCCTGGTGAGATAAACAGGAAAATTTATGAATTATTGAATAATAGGTATCAATGGTTGTATAATCAATATGATGCAGGTCAAATACAAGAAGCATCTATAGAATGTTATAAGCATTATTTAAATCTTTGCCTTTTATTATATCTTTCTACCGATCAATATGTCGCTCAAATTATGCAATGGATGAATAGTTTCTTTTGGAAAGATAATAGTGTAGAGATTTATATTTATATTAATGAGTTATTTTTAATAATTGTAAATATAATTGAAGTTCATAATTGGCCTTTTTCACAATATATTATTAAGCGTTTTGATACTATTGAATGCACTAAGAAGAAAAAATTTGCAATAACTTTAAACAAAATGCTTTTAAAAACAAATAATGAAAAAGGATTAAATACAGAAGAGATTAATGCAATTCTAACTTATTACTTAGATATAGCAAAATCTACCGATGGAGAACAATCCGAAGAAGCTAAAAATTGGTTAAAAGAGATTATTAAAAATAAATATGTTATAGAAAGATTGATAATAAAAATTGACTCTATAAACAATCCAAAGGAGCTAAGTAATTTATTTGTTGTAATAATTGCATTAAAAAATAATAAGTTACTAAAACAGGTAATTACCAAGATTGTTATTCAGACTCCTTGTGAAAACATTGAAAAAGTAATAGTATATTTATCAAGTAATAAAAAAGTAAAGATAGAGATGATTAAAGAATCTATTCAAAAAAAGATAGATCAACTCAATATAGAAAATGATAATCAACATAGAGATTGTCTTGGAAGAATTATGAATATAAAAAATATAATGGATGGAAAGCTTTCAGAAAAAGTAATAGATAAACTAAGGCCATTATTAGCAAGTAATGATAAAGAAAAACAGATATTTTCTCTTAAATGTTTAGGAAACTTACAAGAGATACCTGATTCTAAGAGGAAATTATTGAAAGCATTAGTGAAGGAAATAAAATCAGATGGATGGTTAGATGAGGGGAAAGAATTTTTAAAAAATATTAAAGGAAGGATAAAATAAGACATGCCTGAAATATTTATCATAAGAGCTATTGACTTATTCTCAATGGCATTGCAGAATGAAGTATATTTATTGACACTAATGGCGAATAACAGCGAAAATAAAGCTATAGTACTTTATATATTCGCTCAAATTTGTCTCACTCCACAAAAATTGCATATCCATAAAAACTATTTAAGATTGAGGATTAGAGAAATATGATAGAGGATTTTAAGCATCTAAATTTAATTAGAGAAAAACTCTGGGAAGGAAAAGAATATGGCAAAGTTTCAATAATGGTTGGTGCAGGATTAAGTAAAAATGCTCAAAAAAGAAATCCACAAGTTTTTGATTTCCCATTATGGAAAGATTTAGCTGTATTAATGTATAAAAAATTATATATTTCAAAAAACATAGGAGAAAACACAAATACTTTAGAGATAGCTTCTGAATTCGAAGTAGAGTTTGGGAAACAGGGACTCGATAATTTCATTTTAGAGAATATTCCAGATGAGGATTATTTCCCCTCCGACTTACATAAATTGCTTTTAAATCTCCCTTGGGCAGACATTTTTACAACTAATTACGATACATTATTAGAAAGAACTTCACCACATGTCTATTTAAGAAAACATGATGTTGTATTAACAAAACAGGATATTCCACGGGCAAAACAACCGAGAATAGTAAAACTTCATGGCACATTGCCCTCCATTAAGCCTTTCATAATAACCGAGGAAGATTATAGAACATATCCCCAGAAATTTGCTCCGTTTATAAATATGGTTCAACAATCTCTTATGGAAAATATTTTCTGTT
>CBDVEF010000046.1:0-9085 GCA_965372935.1 uncultured bacterium
AAAGAGATACATATCGCAAGTTTTGCTCATCCTGAATTTGTAAAGGAGTTTCTTAGATAATGAAATTTATGTACTCCAGAGAAAGTAATAATACAAAGATAAAGCTTTTTGGTATTCCATTTGATTCGACATCAAGTTTCCGGCCAGGTTCCAGATTCGCTCCCGATGAAATAAGAAAATTTTCATATAATCTTGAATCATATAGCCCAATCCTAAAGAGAAATCTATATGATGTTGACTTTTCCGATATAGGAAATCTTGATCTCCCTTTTGGGAATGTAAATAAATCCATTAATATGATAACCAATTTTACCAGACATATTCTTGATAATAAATCTATTCCATTGGCTATTGGAGGGGAACATCTCATCTCTTTTGGTATTATTAAAACAATATATGAAAGATATCCTGATGTTAAAATAATTCAATTTGATGCTCATGCAGACTTGAGAGATGATTATCTTGGAGAAAAACTCTCACATGCAACTGTTATGAGAAGATGTTCAGAGCTTTGCAATCTCAATAATATTATACAGATAGGTATTCGATCAGGTACAAAAGAAGAATGGGTAATAATGAATGATACCGTATTAATTCAGAACAAAGATGATTTTGAAAATCATTTAAGAAATATATCATCTCCTATTTATATAACAATTGACCTGGATATACTTGATCCTTCAGTTTTTCCGGGAACAGGAACCCCTGAAGCCGGTGGATTTAGTTATAATGAACTTATGGATTATATTTATCTACTTGAGGATAAGAATATTGTCGGATTGGATATAGTTGAATTTTCTCCTCCGTATGACCTCTCTGGCATTTCGGCATCTACAGCTTCAAAAATAATTCGTGAAGTGTTATTGATATTATAGAAATATCACAAAAAGAGAGAACCACCACCAATTTACTAATAAAAGATAATAGACATCAGACTTCAGACATCAGACACCAGCCGAGAAGGGAAAGAAAGAAATAACAACGAATTTCACGAAGAGAATGGGAATAATTATTTACCTTGATTTCACGAATTTATAATTTACAATTTCCACCCATTCCCCTTGGCGTTTGCCATTCCCGGTTTTCGATTTATGTCTTTAAACTTCCTACTTCTCACTTCCTACTTAAATACTTATAACCACCCTCACCTAAATCCTCTCCTATCAAGGGCGAGGAAGTTATATTGTATTTATTCCTGCTTTACGGTTTTCAATTAACGATTTACACTCTTTATGTCGTTGGCATTCCTATATGTATATTTACGATTCACAATTTATTGCTTTTACACTTGTAACTGTTATACATCCCTGTCTACTAATTGACCTAATGTCTGTTTTGCTATATTCTATTTAATATAATATGCTTTATTTATTAAATAGAGGAGGTTTTTGTGGAAATAAAAGGTACAGCGGTAGAACCTACCAAAATATTTGTTAAAGAAAAATTTAGCAATCGATATATCGAATGGTTAAATTCATTGTCTGAAAGCTCAAGAAATATTATGACTGATAGCATATTAGTAAGTATGTGGTATCCGATAAATGATGCGTTTATTGAACCGACACAAAAAGTATGTGATCTTTTTTATAATGGCAATAATATTGGAGCAAAAGAATTAGGTATATATAGTGCAGATATGAGTTTGAGAGGTGTTTATAAAATATTCGTTCGTATAGGATCCCCTAAATTCCTATTAAAGAGAGCCAGTATGATATTTTCAACATATTACAGCCAAAGTGAGATTGAACTTATTGAAGTCGCTGATAATAAAGTAACTATGCACATATTGAAATTCCCCGAACCTCACGAATTAATCGATCTAAGAATTTGCGGTTGGATTGAAAGAGCATTTGAAATCAGTGGCTGCAGAAATGTAAAAATTGATATAACAAAATCTCTTTCAAAGGGAGATTCTTTAACCGAATTTGTATGTGAATGGAAATAAAGAAAATAGGAAATTGAACACTTAGTTAACACTAATAGCAAAGAATCAGTAATATTTACAGTTTTTTATGTTTAATTATTTTACCCTCAACAATAAATATAATATCCTCACATAAATTAGTAGTTAGATCTGCTATTCTTTCAAGATTTTTTATTATTCTTTCAATATGAAAAATACTCTCTACTTTATCAGGATTAATCCTTATTGTATTAATCAGTGATTTCAGTATTGTAAGTCTTAATTTGTCAATATTATCATCCCTCTTGCAAACAGAACTTGCAAGATTAGCATTCATTTGTATAAACGATTCTATACTATCTTTAAACATATCCAGTACTTCCTCAAACATTCTTTTTATACTTTTCATTTCTTTAATTTCAGTTCTTTCTATTAAATATAAAGAACTACTTGCTATATTTGCAGAATGATCTGCAATTCTTTCAAGATCATTATTCATTTTCAATGACATAATTATCATTCTCAAATCAATTGCTTTCGGTTGGTATCTTGCAATGAGGTCAATACATCTGTTTTCAATTTCAATCTCGATTAAATTTGTTTTTGGTTCATCACTTTCGATAATTTGAACTAATATGTCTCTATTGTTTTCTTCTATCCCCTCTATATTACTTTTAAGTATATTCTCGATAAACAAAGAATATTCAACAACCCTTTTCTTTAATAATTCTATTTGCTCTTTTAGCATACTATTTCTCCTTAGCCAAATTTCCCTGTTAAGTATTTTTCTGTCTTTTGATCCTTTGGTGTAGTAAATATTTTATCTGTTTCTCCAAATTCAATTAATTCTCCAAGATATAGAAATATTATATAGTCGGAAACACGAGCGGATTGAGATAAATTGTGTGTTACTAATATTACCGTAACAAGATTTTTAAGTTCAACTAATAATTCTTCTATTTTATTTGTTGATTTTGGGTCTAATGCAGAAGTCGGTTCATCAAGTAAAAGTACCTCAGGATGTGTAGCAAGAGCTCTAGCAATACATAATCTTTGCTGTTGTCCACCTGAAAGAGAAAATGCTGAATTATGAAGTCTGTTTTTAACCTCTTCCCATAACCATGCATCCCTTAAACTTCTTTCAACAATCTCAGCTATTTTATACTTATCTTTAATTCCTTTTATATGTAAGCCGAATGCAATATTTTCAAATATTGATTTTGGAAAAGGATTTGGCTTCTGAAATACCATCCCAATTTTCATTCTAAGTGAATACACATCAATACCATTTTCATAAATATCTTTATCGTCTATATGGACACCACCGTTAAGTTTCATACCACTCACTAAATCATTCATTCTGTTCAGTGTTTTTAAAAATGTAGATTTTCCACATCCTGAAGGACCTATTATTGCTGTTAATTTATTTTTTGGAATTGAAACGGTAATATTTTCCAAAATTTTATTATTATCAAACCATAAATTCAGATTTTTAACTTTTATTATATAATCTACCATTTTTTATTCCTCCTGATGTGATAACGAATATATATAGAAATTCCATTAATAATCAAAATTAATAATATCAATATTAATGCAGTTCCATAAGCAATAGGAACTTGATGTTTTGGAGATGCTCCCTCTGTCATAAGTGCATAAATATGATATGGAAGTGCCATAACCTCATCCATTATGGATTTTGGCAATTTTCTTGTATAAAATGTAGCAGCGGTAAAAAGAATTGGAGCGGTTTCTCCTGCTGCTCTACCCACTGAAATTATTGCACCAGTAAGAATTCCGGGTAAAGCTGCAGGAATAATTACCATGGTAATCGTTTCTCTTTTAGTTGCTCCTAATGCATATGATGCTTCTTTAAACTCCAAAGGAACTGATTTAATTGCTTCTTCCGAAGCCTTTATAATTGTTGGTAATATTAAAATAGACAGTGTTAAAGAACCTGAAAGAATAGATATACCAAAACCAAAAAAATCTACAAATAAAGCAAGTCCAAAAAGACCATAAACAATTGATGGTATACCTGCCAGTGTATTGATTGATATTTCTATTATACTCATTAACCTCTTTTTTTTACTATATTCAGAAAGATATATTGCCGTTAGTACTCCTACTGGTAAAGCAATTATTATTGAAAATGATGTTAAATAAAATGTCCCAACAATAGCAGGAAATATTCCACCTTTTGTCATTCCACTTTTTGGTGCTTGAGTAATAAATGGAATTGAAATTACTTTTCCTCCCTGCACAAACACAACCAAAAAAAATATAAAAAGTGTAAAAATAGTTATGAAAATAGTAATTTTCAATATTAAAAACCCGATATTCTGCTTAATTAATCGGTTATTCATTTAACTCTCCACCTCTTTTTAACTGTTAATTCAACAATCAAATTTGTAATAAATATAATTATGAATAGTACAATTGCAATACCAAATAATGAATGATAATGTTGACTCCCTACTACTGATTCCCCCATTTCGGATGCAATTGCAGATGTTAATGGTCTTGCAGACTGAAAAATGGATTTCGGAATATGAGGAGAACCACCTGCTATCATTAATACAACCATTGTTTCCCCGATAGCTCTACCAAATCCAAGGACGACACTTACGATTATTCCTGTTTTTGCTGACGGCACTATTATCTTTGTGATAGTTTCCCATTTGTTTGCCCCCAAAGCATATGAGGCTTCCTTTAATTGTTGAGGAACAGTTGATAATGCATCCTCTGATACACTAGAAATTATCGGAATTATCATAACCCCAAGTATTATTGATGCAGAAAAAACATTTAATCCGATTGGAAGATTGAAAATTCTTTGAACCAAAGGAGCAAAAAATACCATTCCTACAAGACCATATACTACGGAAGGAATATTCGCCAATAGCTCGATTAGAGGCTTTAATATCTCCTTTACCTTACTATTGGCTATCTCAGAAACATATATTGCAGAACCTAATCCAAGTGGAATTGCTACAACAAGGGAACCGATTGTTATACTAATTGACCCCATTATTAAAGGAAATATTCCAAATTCGGGAGGATAATGTGTAGGATGCCATGACATACCGAAAAGAAATTTTATTATTCCATAGCTTTCAAAAATAGACCATCCTTCTTTAAATATAATTGTTATTATTCCGAATAAAAAAACAATCGAAGAAACCGATGTCATATAAATTATAATATTAAACAATATTTCTTTAATATCTTTAATCCTTGTTTTGTTTTTAAAAAAGGAAGGATAGGAGAAATAATCTCCTATCCTTCCTTTATATTCATTACTGTTGAATCGGGACATATCCTGTCTCTTCTACTATTTTTTTCCCATTATCGGAAAGAATGAAATTTATGAAAGATTTAATTAAACCTTTTGGCTTTCCATTTGTATACATAAAAAGTGGTCTTGCAATCGGATAATTGTTATTTGAGACATTTTCTTTGTTTGGATAGACATTATTTACTGTCAATACTTTCAATTCGTCAGAAATATAACCAAGCCCAATATATCCCAATGCCCCTTTTGATTGATTAACTGTTGTAGATACTCCTTTATTGGAAGCCAACATTAACACATCATTCTTTACTTTTGCACCCTTTAAAACAAGCTCTTTGAATACTTCAAATGTTCCGGATGAATAATCTCTTGATATTGACACTATTTGTACATTATTACCACCCAATTCCTTCCAATTTACTGTTTTGCCCGTATATATCTCCCCAAGTTGCTCCAGTGTAATATTCTTAACGGGATTTGATTTATTTACAACAATCGCAATACCATCTATTGCTATTATATTTTCTACAGGATTAACACCTTTTTCTCTGGCAATTTTCAACTCCTTTGTTTTCATGGATCTTGAAGCATCTGCAATATCACATCTCCCATCAATAAGTGCCGCAATTCCCACACCAGAACCACCTCCACGCACTGTTATGTTTACATCACTGTTAACATCCATATATAGTTCAGCTGCTCTTTGAGCTATAGGTAGAACTGTCGTGGAACCGGTAATCGCTACTTTACCTTTCGACTTAGCTTGAATACCGGTATTAAGTGAAATAAATATCAGTGTAGTAATCACAAAAATCATCATAAATTTTCTTATGTTCATTATAAACACCTCCGCTTTTTATTATATTTTATTTGAAAATGCCCAGCGTAATTGTAACATTACTTTGTCATTATTTGATTTTGTAGTATCTTCAAACATTGTTCTTTCCCAATTTAACTGTACTAACAATCCCGCTTTTCCTTTAGAACCTTTACAAAATCCATAATTTAACCCACATATGACTCTTGAGTGAGAATCAAGAGGTAAATTAGTGTTTTTATCCCATTGGTCAAATCTTCCGACTATGTCAAAATCATGGCTTTGCTTAAGCATTTTACCTAATTTGAGCATAGTCATTATCATAAAACCACGACCTATTATGCTGTTTTTATCTTGATTTAGAAATTCCCCGGATATATCTATACCTCCAAAAGCAATATGACTCATTAAAGCATAATCTAATCTTTTATAATAATCTGTAATAATTGTATCCAACAAACCTGCTTTTTCATATAATATAGATCCTCCTATAGTAATACCGGGAATAAATATTAGTCTTAGATTCCCTGAATATGCCGGATTAATATTTACATTGTTCCCTGACTTTTTATAACCTTCACCATTTATTAGTGACATTGCATATTCTCCATATCCTGCTGGCAATAAACCATTAAAACTCAAACCATAATCTGTTGATGACACTAATTTTTCTTTATCTTCAAACACTTTTTCAATTGTCGGATAATTCCAATCATAAATCAGTCCGAAATAATTTTTTATTAGTCCTACTTCTATTTTGCTTTCTGAAATAGGGAACAATTCTTTAAAAGCAATATATGCATATTTCAGTTTAACACCTACCCCATGTACATCTTTACTACTTGAAAAGAAATCCAAATTAAATCTACCTTTGATTTTATCATTGAATGTTGGCTCAATCCTCAGGTAACCCCTTTCAAGTGAAAAATAGCTTTTTTCAATACTGCTATTGGTAAATTCCATTGAATATCTATTCCAGAGTTGCATTGAAATCTTTGTCTCCATTCCCATACTCAGTAGTGGTAATAAAACAAATGATGCAATTAACACGAAAAATGCTTTTTTAGAATTCACAAATACCTCCTTTCAGATATTTTTAAGAAAGTGATCCTCAATCTTTCCTTCATTTCAACACGGGATATTGTTCTTTTAAATTCTTGCATTTAACCTCCTTTATTAATTGGTATATACATACTAATAATTAAGGAGGTATTGTTATTCTGTTAATTTTCTGTTAATTTTTAATATTTATGTTTAATATAAATTAAATATCTTGTGTTTTAGGAATATGAATAACAAAATTCGTTCCCTGCCCTTTTTTACTATAAACCATAATATCGCCATTGTGCGAATTTACAATATGTTTAACTATAGACAATCCAAGTCCTGTCCCTCCTGTTTCTCTTGAGCGGGATTTGTCTACAACATAAAACCTTTCAAATATTCTATCAATATCATTATCCGGAATACCTATGCCCGTATCAGATACTTCGATATTTACTTTATTATTTTCATATCCTATATTTAATTCGACAAAACCCTTTTCGGTATATTTAATTGCATTCTCAATTAAATTTATTAGCATCTGTTCAATCTCAAATTCATCCCCCTCTATCGATGTTATATCAGCATCAATTTTAACCCTTAATTCAAGACCTTTGCTTTCTGCCTTTTTTCTCAAAATCAGAATAACATTATCAACGATTTTTTTTAAATCAACTTTCCCTAATTTAATTTTATTTTCTAATGCTTCAAATTTTGACAGTATTTGCAAATCATTTACAACCCTTATCATTCTCTCCGTATGTTTTTTTATAATATCTACATATCTCATTTTATTGCTGTCAACTTCCCCTTCCAAAGTCTCGATAAATCCTTTAATCGAAGTTAATGGAGTTCGTAATTCATGAGAAACGTTGGCAATAAAATCTCTTTTCATTATATATGTTTTTTCTATATCCGTAATATTAAAAAGGGAAATTAAAATATCATTGGTTTTTTCTATTAAAGAAATATTAACAATAAAATATTGATTGTTGATTTGTATTTTATTTGATAGTGGTTTTTCCCCTTTTTTGAATTTTTCCATTAAATTATTCAATTCATAACTCACTAACAACTCCCAGTAGTTTTTGTCGATTATATTATCATTATTGATGATCTTTTTAAAAGCACTGTTAGCTATTTTAATTCTCCCTTCGGCATTAATTAAAATTATTCCCTCATCTATACTCTCAATCACTGTATTCATTATCTCTTTTTGCTCCGATATATTATCAACAAGATTTTTTAGTTTCTCTACCATATCATTAAAATTTCTTGCAAGATATTTTAACTCACTACTATCAGAAACAATGACCCTAACTTCCAAATCTCCCGAAGCAACTTTTTTAGAAGCTTTTGTAATTTCTATGATTGGATCAGATAAAAATTTTGATAAAAAATAAGCAATTATAAAGGAAAACAGGATAATAATAGATATAAGTTGTATTTCTTTTCTTATTAAACCATTTAGAATTGAATTTACATTCGTTAAATACATGCTTGTTCTTATTACACCATTAATTTCACCCTTTATTCTTAATGGAATAGCAATGTATATCATTTCCTTTTCCATTGTTTTACTATATCTTATGGATGAACCGAGTCCTTTTTCAAACGCACCTATTATTTCCGGTCGATTACTATGATTTTCCATAGAATATGGATCTTCCTCCGAATCTGCTATTACTTCACCTTCGTTATTGATTATAGTAATTCTTGTGTTCATTTCCTTCCCTATATTTTTGATTAATCCATCCAATTTTACATATTCCTCATTGATAAAATAATTCTTTACATCTGAAGAAAGGGCAATACCAATACTTTCCAAATCATTTTTAATAGTATTTATATAAACGGTTTTAATAGTAAAAAATGAGATTATTGTCATAGAAACAGCTAACAGTATAATTATAATGAAATAACTGAAAATAAATTTTAAAAATATTTTTTTACTCATTCTACAATTTTATATCCGATTCCTCTAATATTTTTAATGAAGATATTATCTTTACCCAATTTATCCCTA
>CBDVEF010000047.1:0-8916 GCA_965372935.1 uncultured bacterium
TTTTTACAGGATATATTGTATAAAATTCCAGGCAGGAAATTTAGAATTCCTCATAAATTATATTATATAAAATACATATTTCTATTAGTTACAATAGCTCTTTCTGTATGGATGGTATCTCCTGTATTTTGTAAATATTTTTGCCCTGCTGGTACATTGGGCGCGGGTTTACCTCATATTATATGGATTCCTGAATTCAGACCCCTACTTACCTGGATATTCGGACTTAAATTTGTGATAATGATAATATTCCTTCTGCTTTTTATATTTACAAAACGGCCTTTCTGTACGACAAGTTGTCCTATGGGTGCGATTCTTGGTGTATTTAACAAAGTCAGTTTTTTACAGATGTATGTATCAAATCATAAATGTATTAAATGTGATATTTGCAGAACGGTGTGTCCGATGGATATTTCTATATGGAAAAACCCATTGGATTTGGATTGTATACGATGTGGGAGATGTGTCGTCGGTTGTCCCACAAATGCTATTGAAATGACATTTAAAGGTGTTAAAATCACAAAATTAAATATTAGTCCTACTCTTCGGAAATCGGATACCCGAGTATAGATCTGATTTTCTTTATTCTTTCCTTTAAAATTTTTTCAAAACCACTATTTGAGGGATTATATAGAATCGGTTTCCCCATCTCTTTCGGTAAATAGTTTTCCTCTACGATATGTCCCTTGTAATTATGCGGGTATTTATATAATGTATTACCATCTTTATAGTTAATAAAAATTTTCGGAACCCGTATATTCGGATATTTCTCAACAAGCTCCTTTGTTTTCTGTATAGAGGTAACAATGGAATTACTCTTTGGGGCAGAGGCAAGGTAAACTACAGAATGAGTTAGAAAATATTCACCTTCGGGATAACCTATATGTTCAAAAGCATTTAAAAGAGCTGTAACGGTTTTAATTGCATCAGGATCTGCATTACCTATATCTTCCGAGGCAATTATCAAAAGTCTTCTGAATATAAATATCGGATCCTCACCGTATCGTAATAATCTAAAAAGCCAGTATAACGAAGCATCTATATCACTTCCTCTAATACTCTTAATCAGGACACTTATCGTATTGTAATGTTCAGCCCCCTTTTTACTATAGTAGGGGATGATGTTTTTTAATATATCGTCTATATCGCCTTTAATCTTATTGTTTATTATAAATTCAAGATATGAGATAGCAATCCTTGCATCCCCGTTTGAATTGTTTGCAATCTTTCGTAATAATTTTATCTCAAATCCTGAGCTTATCTTCCTGTTAATTTGCTTTAAAATTTCAAGGATTTCATTTTCATTTAATGTAAAAAAGCGATACAATTTTATTCTCGAAATAAGAGCATTATTGAGAGAATACGATGGATTCTCCGTTGTTGTGCCTATGAGTATTGCAGAACCATCCTCAATATGGGGGAGGAATGCATCCTGTTGCATCTTATTAAACCTATGTATCTCATCCATAAATATGATTGTTTGAATACCGGTATCCTTAAATTGTTTTGATGATGCATTAAGAATAGGTTTTAATTCAGGTAGATTCGTAATAGCAGCATTGAGATGGTGATACTTTAATTTTGTTTTGGATTTTATTATTCTGACAAGTGATGTTTTTCCACTGCCGGGTGGTCCGTAAAAAATGGACGAATAGGGTCTGTCCTTGGAAATTGCAATATACAAAGGGCTTCCTTTTATTAATATATGCATTTGCCCTATAAATTCAGACAGATCCTTTGGATTCATCTTATATGCAAGCGGTTCTTTCTCTTCTCGTATTTGTTTAAATAAATTCATAATATAAAAAAAATAGGGGTGTCAGAGACACCCCTAAATTAATGAAATTAATCTATGGTAATGATATATTTTTTGTTGTGAAATAATCATCAGTTGTTATACCAAGATGCCGATCTTCGGTTTCTCCACCAATACCATTATTATTTCCATCAAGTTTCCATCCATGAGTACTTTCAAGATCGAGAGTGAAATAGAATCCATACGATCCTGAAACTGTTGCGTTTGCAAGGCTCAGATAGATTGTTTGTTTGTCATTATCATATCTCGTTTCATAAGGAAGAACCAATTCGTTCGGATCAACCATACGAAGTCTCTCATTTGTTAATGTCGTTACATTAATTGTATCCGAGAATACAATCTTAACCTCATTACCGATCTGAAAAACGCTATTCACTCTAAATGGTGTAGCATAAATGTCATTTCCTGGATCTCCTACTGTCATAAATCTATAACTGATATCAGGAACATCATCGCCATAATTGTAATCACCCCAGAGTACAGGGAGATTGTCCATTGTATCCGAGAATTCCGTTGTTTTGAATGTAACTTTATAAATTGTTGCATAGTCAAGATTCGATGCAGGTCGAATTCCAATCCAGTCAACAGCTTTAAAAATAAGATCACATGTAACGGAAGTTCCTGTTTCTTCCTTTACAAGAGTGACATTACTAAGGTTTATCTTAGATGTATCCAGCATATTTGTCGTAGACCATTGATAATCCAATTCGATCCACGGTATTAAAACTTGACTACCTCCTGGTGGCCAAGACCATGTAATATAAAATGGACCGGGTGTATAGAAGTCTGCATTACCTGTGCCGGTATATACATAAAGATCATAGTTATCGTAAGGTATAACATCGGCTTTTCCATTACCATTGCCGTCTATCTGACCATTGCCGATTGTTCTCAGGTTTGCAGATAGTACAATCCTGTATGCCGCATCATTAGAAAATGTTCCTGCTATTATAATTCTCTTAAGTCCGGCATTATATGTAATAGAGAGATCATTTACACTAGCTCCCGATGTTACCGACTCTACAACAATGTTTGTTGAATTTACTGTTGCAGGATCAATATCTCCTCCGTTCATACCTGAGAAATTTATAAATATTTCTCCCTCTATTTCAGTAGCAGTCGAAGGATCCAGGTCAGTAATCATTCCATAATTACTTGGTGTTGAATTCGGTATACTAATTATATAAGCAGCTTCCGTGCCATAATATTCTGCTCCCGGTGTAAGTGCACTCTCAGGTTTTCCGCAACCTGAAAATATAAATCCAACAAGAAGGATTATAAGCGGTATTGTATATAATATTTTCTTCATTATTATTTATCCTCCTTAAAAGTTAATGACTGCCTGGAGTTTCCAATTACCCCAGTCGGTTAAGTTAGATGCAAAACCCATAAAATCAATTGTTAGATTTTCATTGGCTTTAAAACTTAAACTATAGTTATATCTTGTTGATGAAAATATATAGAATTCGTTATCAACAAAACCATCATAGACTGTATAAGGTGAATTCAAAACCTGATATGTTGTAGATCCATCACCATAAACTGTTGTGACATTTGTCGGTGTAATACTGTCGATTGTTTCTGTATCTGTGTAGTCATAGATGTTAAGCATATAGTTTGCGCCAAGTCTTGCTTTTAAATTCTTTGTAATGTTAAAAACAACAGCTACAGGGAAATTAAAAGAATAATCATTGCCAAGAATTTCGTTTGAGAGTAGTACATCGTATGTTGCCGTTCTGACATAATCACTGGATGTTTGCACACCGTCTCCGTCATCGTATGTATCTACGGCAATATAATTGTAGTCATTGTGTTCGATCTTATTTAATATGAAATTTGAAAATCCAAAACCCATACCAAGATCGAGTTTTTCATTCATTTTAATCTGAGCTTTGGTTCCGAAAATTATACTTTTCAGATCCATCGAACCTGTAATCGTACCTGTTTCGGTTGTATCATTTTCATCATGATATGTTCCGACTGCCATTGTATGTTCTTCAAGCCAATTATAGTATCTGAATCCGTATGAATTATCTGCAATATTACCTGCAAAAGCTGAATAGCCGAGATCTGTTTGTGTCTTAATGTTGTCATTGATCCAGTAATATGCGGTAAAATTTACATTGTAATCGATACCTGAAATTGTGAGATTTTTATATATACTGTCTGATTCGTTGATTGCATCGGTAAATGATTGATCCCATGGTGAAAAATCTTCTGTGGATCTATAGACAGCATTCATTACCGGTTTCAGATTTGCAAGACCGACTTTGGCTACAAGACCGACTCTAAGATTATCACCGAGTTTATTAAAACCACCAAGTGCAATTCTATGATTATTCGTATTGTCCCAGAGTGTGTCTACAGCTTTCTGATCAAATGTATATATCAGGTCTCCCGTTATGAGGTTAGAATCCCTTTCAGCAAAAGCATAGTTGCCCATATTGGGATATGCCATATCAAACACAGGCATAGAGTAGTAATTGCCCTGATTATATGAATATATCAATCCGAAGTTGATATTATCCGTTGCTTTACCAAAACCTGCATATATGCTTTTCTCATTGTCAATATACTCATCACACATATAATCTGTGTAGAAATCGATTTCATCATAGTATCCGTTTCCATCTTTATCAAAGTAAACTTTACTTGTTAAGTTGACATCGAATTTGTCTTGATCAAGTCTATTGCTAATTAAAAACATAGGTGATATTCCGGCAATATCGAATTTTGAGCCAATAAGATAGGAACCATAACCGAAACTTTGAAATTGATTTTCATCGTTTGTTACAAGGTTAGATAAATTCGTATATAATCTCCCGCCTTCTACAAATGTTATTTTCCCCGGGTTCATTATCAGATCTATGGCATCCGTATACAATCCATATGTACTAAGAGACAAAAACGATTGAGGTGCTACTGTGTTAAAGAATGGATTATAATAGTCCAGCTCATAGCTCTGGTTCTGGTTCAATGCTGCAAATGTTGATGTTACTACTAATGTCACTATTAGTAGCGTCATAATTAACTTCTTCATAAAGCCTCCTTTTGCTTTAATTGACGTAAACTAATTACTTTCAGTATAATATATACAATATATCACTATATTATGTCAAGTGTAATTTGAGATTTAACCAAATTTTTCGTGTTCTGGGACCATCAAATTCAGCTAAAAATATACCCTGCCAGGTTCCAAGAACGATATGCGAATCTTCGATATAAACAAAGATTTCATTACCTATCAGTGATGTCTTGATATGTGCATCGGAATTTCCTTCCATATGCGTATATCTGTCATTATAAGGGATTATATCCCTTAATTTTTGTATTATGTCCGATTTTACAGATGGATCTGCATTCTCATTTATTGTGATCCCGCATGTTGTATGAGGAGAGTAGACAAACAGTATACCGTTAGAAACCCCGGATGATTTTACAAAATCCCTAAGTAAAGGGGTTATATCGATTAATTCTTCTCTCTTTGATGTTTTAATCTCTAATATTTTCATCTAATTATCCATACAGTCCAGTGTGTGATTTTTAATAGGTGTAATTTCAATACATAGTACATTAAATCTCCTTAATATTTGGTGCCGAGGACGAGACTTGAACTCGTACAGGAGAATTTCCCACTAGCCCCTCAAGCTAGCGCGTCTACCAATTCCGCCACCCCGGCACTACCGCTGGGAATATATAATATAATCATTTTATTGTCAAGTAGAATAGGAAGATATGGGGTAGATGGATATAGACATATGTTCCATTTTTACTAAGCCTATAAATGTCATTACAAGGAGTGGAACGATGAATCAATCCGACTTCACTCTTGTGATATCGCTTTACTTTGTTCACAATGACACAACAATCACCTCTTGTGAAGAGATAAAAATGTCGAAATGTCGACCTCCGGTCCTATTTTTCTTCCCTACTCCTTATGATTCAAGAATAGTTTTAATTTTAATGGTTAAATCTACTGCTGAATAAGGTTTTTGTATGAATGATATATTAGTATCTGCAATATCTTCTTTAGAAAGGTAATTGTTTGTATAACCGGAAGTGTATAAAATTTTAATATCCGGATTGAATTTTCTAATATTATTTACTAATTCCTTACCGCTAATTCCCTTCAAAATCATATCAGTAAATAATAAATCAATTTTATGATTAGAGTGTTTTTTTAACCAGTGTAAAACTTCTTCTCCACCGGAAAAGGATATTACAGTATATCCTGCTGTATTAAGCATTTCATTACCTATTTCTTTGACAATTTCATTATCTTCTACTATTAAAATTGTTCCGGTACCATGAACAATTTCTAAATTAGTATTATTGTTTTCCTTTGAAGTATTAATTGATGAATTATTTCTAAATGCCGGTAAGTATATATTAAAAGTTGTACCCTTGTTAATAATACTATTAATTGTTATTGAACCACTGTTTTGTTTGACAATACCATATACTGTTGAAAGACCAAGACCTGTTCCTTTACCTCTCTTTTTTGTTGTAAAGAACGGATTAAATACTTTGTTTATAATAGCATTCGGAATCCCTACTCCTGTATCAGAAATAGATAATAAGATATACGATCCTTCTAATATGCCTTTATTGTTAGAGGATGTATTGAATAGTTTAGATGTTTTAAATGTAATTGTCTTTTTATTAGGATTTTTATTAGCTAAAATGGCATCCATTGCATTGACGGCTAAATTTATAAGAATCTGTTCGATTTGTGCAGGTTCAGCTTTTATAAGTGGTAAATCATTATTTAATGTATAAATAAGTTTAATGTTTTCACTAATTAATCTGTTGATTATATCCTTTAAGTTGTTAATAATATCATTTAGCTGTACAATACTTGATTGAGGTGAGTCCTTTCTGCTAAATGTTAAGAGTTTTTTAATCAAAGATGATGCCTGGTTACTCGCTTTTAAAATTGATGAAAGACTTTTATACGAATTTGAGTTTATATCGCATAATGAACGTTCTATTTCAGCATATCCACTAATAACAGTTAATAAATTATTAAAATCATGGGATATTCCACCTGTTAATTGACCAATAGTTTCGAGTTTTTGAGATTGTAACAGTTTCTTCTCAATTTCTATATCCTTTGAAATATCATACATAACAGCTGCATAGTTTGTAATATTTCCTTTGGTATCCTTTACGGGAAAAATCGTAGCTTTTTCTGTATAGAGTTCTCCGTTCTTTTTACGATTAGTTATAACTCCTCTCCATGTATTACCGTTGGAAATGGTATTCCATAAATTATTGTAGAATATAATATTCTGTTTGCCACTTTTTAATATTAGAGGTTTTTTTCCTAAAACATCATTTTTATTATAACCAGTAATATTTTCAAAAGATTTATTTACAAATTCAATATCACCTTTCGAATCCGTTACAATAATCATTTCACTTGCTTGTTGTACCACTGTTGCTAATAATAATAGCTGATTTTTAATTATTTGTTGTTGTGTTATATCAATACCAATACATAAGATCCCAATAATTTTATTATATTTATCTCTGATTAAGGAATTATGCCATGAAATTAATTTCTTTTTGCCTGTTGCTGTAATAATATAATACTCAGTAGTTTTATTAGAATTCATTTCTTTGCTAACAATTTGCTTTAAAAAATCATTATTTTTATCCCTGTCATTTTTTAAAATAAATGTTTTAAATAAATTAACACCGATTATTTTGTTTTGATCAATTTCAAGAATTTCACATACTTTATTATTTATCATTGTAATATTGCCATTATTGTCTAATGCAATCAAAATTACATTAGCAATATCGAGATATTTCTTAATATTTTCCAATTCCTTTTTAAGAGTATTTTCTAATTTAATATTATATAATGCATAGGCAACATTATCGGATATTTCATTTATTAAATTTTCTTCCATCTTATTTATAATTTGAGCATCTGATATCTGTATTATTAATAAACTGTAAAAATGTTTATTATGTTCTATTCTTGTGATTAAAAGCTTTGTATTTTTATTAACGGATGAAAATTCATCATTATCTGTAATAAATTCTTTTAAACAGTATATACATTGCTTTCTAAAAATTTTATTTATGCAATTACTATATTTCTGTAAAATTAAATATAAGTCGATTCCTTTGCCAGCTTTATTTACTATAGAAAAATTTTTATTTTTATTATTTTGAACAATCCATACCTTTTCATATCCGGGAATATCCAGAAGATAATTACAGGTTTTTTGAAATATTTTATTTATATTATTTTCTCTTGATAAAAAGGTATTGATATTTTTCATTGTAAATAAAACTCTATTTAAATGCTCTAAATCCTTCTCATATCGCTTTTTTTGAGTAATATCAAAAAAAGAGGAAGATGCTCCTATATAATTATTATTATTATCGAATATAGGATTTACTGAAATCCTGATGTATCGCTTTTCATTATCTGCTCTTATAATTTCCAGTTCATATGTCCCGGGTAAATTACTTTTTCTTAATTGAGTCTGTTCATTAATTAAATCAAAATATTTACTTGAAGTAAATTCCTTTAGGTTTTTCCCGATTAAACCACCTCTCGAAACACCGAATAGTTTGTCAGATGCCGGATTAGAAAACATAAATGTTTCATTAGGATCTACAAAGGCAATACCTTCCCTTAAATTTTCTATTATAAGTTGATATTGCTTAAAGGTTTGTTTTTCATCATATTTCTTCATTATTACTCCACTGTTCTTAATAGTATATAATAAAATATAGCATAAATAATGTTCTGTCAATGGTTGTAGGAGGCGGGAGAGATATTAGCAATGGAAGAAGAGGGGGTATAACCACGAAGGTATAGTAGCAAGTGGGTAAGGGGAAAGGAACCACGAATTTTCGATTTTCGAAATTGCTACTTCTTATTCCCTACTTCCCACTTCCTACTTTTAACTTGTAACTATTATATATACCTATCTACCCACAATTATTTTATTCACTTGACAAGTAGAATAAAATTTGTTATTTAATATATTCCCCTAACATAATTCCCCCCCTTGGTGGGGGTGTGTAGTTTTGACATGTACAAATATGTTTCAGTTTATTTAAGATTTATTTTAAAT
>CBDVEF010000048.1:0-8605 GCA_965372935.1 uncultured bacterium
CTCTTATAGTTTAATATTTCAGCAAAAGCATTATTGAAATCCAGGAAATTCCCCTCCATATCCATTAAAAATATTGGTATATCTATAGTATTAAAAAGTGTTTCATATTTCTTCTCATAATATTTTAAATGTTTTTCAGAAAAATAAGTATTGTATAAGACACCCGATACGAAATTAGAATATGTTTCCATTCTTATTATATCTTGATCTATAAAATCTCCTTCCTTATCGAATAGAACAATTACACCAAAAATAAATTTCTTTGTTGCAAGTGGAACAATCAACATATTTTTAAATGGTATCTTCTTTAAAGGGATATCTGCTTTTTGAGAGTATTCCTTCATATTATTTATTATCATTGATGATATTCCTGTAAAGCCAACAAATTTCAATTTATCAAATTGAATTATATATTCTTTAGAGTGATTTTTTAGATATAGTGATATGTTCATAAATTTATCGTCGATATTGTCATATATATTTAGGAATCCACCTTTTGCTTTTGTTAGATCTACACCTATCTGTGTAATTCTATCCCCCAGTGTATGAAAATTCGTAATCTTCAGTACATCAGAAGAGAATTCCCACATAAGTTTCATATATGAAAGACTCTCTTCAGCTTGTTCTTTTGCGTCCTTGACCTTGTCTCTCATTCTCTTTATACGCAGCATTGCATTTATTCTTGCCACTAATTCCTGTGTTTGTATCGGTTTTGTAATAAATTCTTCCCCTCCTGTAGTAAGAGCTTTTGCTCTAATACCGGAATTAACATTCATACCGGTTAAGAAAATAATCGGTGCATAATGAATATTATTATCATTCCTTAATCTTTGGCATACCTCAATGCCATCCATATCCGGCATATTCAAATCAAGTAGGATCAGGTCTACATTATTATTCTTAGCTATTTCTATACCGTCAGGACCATTTAGTGCCTGCAGGACATTTATATCCGGCATAAATGTATTTATAATCTCTTTTGTCGATTCTATACTATTTATATTATCATCGATAATTAGAATTTTATTGTTTATCATAAATTAATTATATATTAAATTAATTTTTATTTCAAGTATTATTTATTTCATTATTATTTCATATTTAATATAAAAAAGGAATATTATATCAATTTTAGTCTAATGATAATAAAAGCATTTAAGAAAATTTAATACTATCTGTTTATTGCTTTTTAGTGTATTTTATTATATAATATTTATTGAACATAATTAGTATAATAGGTTGGTAGTATAATGAGTAAAAGAAATTTCCTTTCATTCTTTAAGAGTTTCTTAATAAGCGATAAAATGCCACCACTATGGCTTCAAGTTTCTATTGTTATAATTACTCTTATTTTTGTTGCAATTGTAGTTTTTGTCGGCAATCAAACCCGTAATGAAATAGAAAAGTTGGCAATAAAGCAATTCAACCAACAGCAGTTGATATTAGCCCGTTCATCTGCAAAAGGAATTGAGGCTTTTTACAGTGATTTAAGTGCTTCATTATTATCATTATCTAAGTTACCCAGTATCCAACACATAAGCCCAGAGTGTTTACAATATATTCAAAACACATTTTATAGTCTTCCGTCAAGAAGTTCAATTCGATTATTGGACAGTGATGGAGTTCTCCAATTTATTTTCCCATTTGACGGATGGCGAGGAAAAATGGTAGGGAAAGATTATAGCCAAGAATCCTATTTCAAAAAGACCAGGAAAACCGGGAACTTGAGTATATCGGGATTGATAATCAATGAACAGAACGAAACACGTGTAAGAATTGCTGTTCCAATCTATCTGACATATAAAACAAAGAGAGTAAGAGTAGGAAATAAAACAGGTATAATTATCACACCCATTGATCCAAATAGATCAAATCTGAAAAAATTTCAAGGAGTCCTTTTAGGGTCATTTGACCCTAAAATAATTTCAGAAGTTTTTATTTCTCATATAGTATCAGGTAAGACAGGATATGCCTGGCTATTAAGTGAAAACGGTTTTTTCATTACGCATTATGAAAAAGCATTCATAGATAAGAACGTTTTTAAGATACGTATTGAGAAAAACCCCGAAGTTTCCTGTAAAGCAATTGAACTAATCCAACGCGAGATGATGGCTGGAAAGGAGGGAATGGGCAGTTACATTTCAGGTTGGCATCTGGGAAAGAAGGGAAATGTTGAAAAGCTTATTGCATACACACCCGTTCATCTTGATAAACACATATGGTCAATAGCGGTATGTACCCCACTTACCGAGGTCAAAGAAATTTCTTATATAACCAAACGCTCTGAATATTTTACATTAATTCTTGTTATATTGATACTTATAATAGGTGGAATTTTCTTTTTCTTGGTATCATATCGTTGGTCTCATTTCCTTGAACTGGAAATGATAAAAAAAACCATAGAACTAAGGGAAACCAGTGACTATCTTAACAACCTAATAAAGTACGCAAATGCTCCAATCATCGTATGGGATTCGAATAAGCGAATAACTATCTTTAATAAAGCTTTTGAGAAAATGAGCGGATGGACTGAAAAAGAGATAATCAAACAGTCTTTAGATATTTTATTTCCCGAGGATAGTTACTATACTTCCCTCAATGAAATTAAAAACACATTGGAAGGAGAGAATTGGGAAACTGTAGAAATACCTATTCTTCACAAAAACGGAAACATCCGAATAGGATTATGGAATTCCGCAAATATTTATAGCGAGGATGGTAAAACATTATTTGCAACTATTGCTCAAGGACAGGATATTACATATCGTAAGCAGACAGAAAAGAAATATACAGAACAGCTAAAAAATTTTATTGAATTGGGAAATCAGATGAGGATGGAATTAAGATTGGATATATTACTACAAAGTATATGTGATATGATAGTTGATTCTCTTGGCTGGCGCCAGGTTATTTTATCACTTAGAGATTATGACTCTAAAACATCACGACCAGTAACTATGGCTGGCTATGATAAAAATATAATAAAGGAAATACTGTCCAAACCACCTGTACAAATAAAAGAGGCAGAAAAATTCCAACAGAAAAAATTCAAGATAAGCCGTTCCTATTATATTGATCATACTCACTGGAACGAGATGAAAGGATACCCGGCAGGTCTGATAATAAAACATATGGATGATTTAGACCCTGATGGTTGGAATGAAAAAGATATATTATTAATTCCTATCCAGGGCAAGGATAACATCCTCGGCTTTATTTCTCCTGATAATCCAACAGATGGGAAAAGACCTACTAAAGAGATAATTCAAGCTTTAGAGATATTCGCAGATCAAGCAGCAGTATCTATAGAGAATGCAAGACTATACGGACAAGCACAACAGGAAATTTCAGATCGCAAACTGGCGGAAGAAGCATTAAAGCATAGATTAATTGCATTATCACAACCTTTTCATGATGTAGAGGATGTAAAACTTACCGATATTATCGACATCGATATTTTGCAGAAATTACAGGATGGTTTTGCAGAATCCTACGATGTTGCTTCACTCATATTTGATGATAAAGGAAAACCAATAACCAAACCAAGTAATTTTACAGATTTTTGTAAGATAATTCGAGGGACTGAGAAAGGTATGCAAAACTGTAAATTCTCAGATGCATATCTTTCTAAATTAACACCTAATAAACCATCTAAAATAGCTACATGTAAAAATTTTAAGGAGATGCTTGACGGATCAGTACCAATCTTTATAGGGAAGAAACAGGTAGCTACTTGGGGTATAGGGCAAAGGTTGATTTCCGAAATTTCATCGGAAACGATACGCAGATATGCTGAGGAAATTGGTATAGACGCAAAACAACTCATATCCGCAGGGAAGAAATTAAAAACCGGAACAAAAGAACAATTTAAACGGGCATTATCTTTTCTTGAATCTATAGCCAATGATATTTCTTTACTTGGATTACAAAATATTCAACAAGCACATGAAATTATCGAGCGAAGGAAAGCAGAGAAAGAACTCTCTATTGAAAAGGAAAAGTTATCTGTAACCTTACAAGCTATTGGTGACGGTGTAATTACTACAGATATAAATGGAAAAATAATCCTATTTAATAAAATTGCAGAAAAACTTACAGGTTGGAATGAGAAAGAAGCTATTGACAACCCTCTTAGTGAAATCTTCAATGTTATCAACGAAAGAACCCGTAAACCCATTGAAGAATTAGTTGATAAAGTGCTAAAATCCGCCAATAGAACAGGCTTTGTAAATTATCCAATTCTTATAGCAAAGGATGGAACAGAGAGAATAATTGCAAATAATAGTGCACTGATTCGTGATAAAGAAAATAAAATTATTGGAATAGTTCTTGCATTCCATGATATTACTGAACAACGGAGAGCTGAAGAAGAGCTTCAAAAAGCGACTAAACTTGAGTCTATAGGTATTTTAGCCGGGGGTATTGCTCATGATTTCAATAATATTTTAACAGGTATTATAGGAAATATTTCACTCGCGAGAATGTATGCTCAACCTACAAGTAAGATTTACAAAGCATTAGAAAATGCAGAAGGAGCATCGCTTAGGGCAAAGGATTTAACCTATCAACTACTCACCTTTTCCCAGGGTAGAATTCCCATTAAAAAAACTGCTTCTATTGCAGAAATTATAAAGGATTCAGTTCGCTTTACTCTAAGGGGATCCAATGTTAAGTGTGAATTTTCTTTTCCCAATAATCTTTTTCCTGTAGAAATTGATATAGGTCAGATAAATCAGGTAATCAACAATTTTATTATAAATGCTGATCAGGCAATGCCGGAAGGTGGATTGATTGGAATAGGTGTTGAAAACATAACAGTAGATAATGAATCCTCTCTTCCATTAGATAAAGGTAAATATATAATGATAACCATAGAAGATGAGGGGATTGGGATATCGGAAGAACACTTACAGAGGGTATTCGATCCCTATTTTACCACAAAACAGAAAGGAAGCGGATTAGGACTTGCCGTATCCTATTCTATAATTAGAAACCATGGTGGCTATATAACAGTAGAATCAAAATTGGATATCGGAACAACATTCCATATCTATCTTCCTGCTTCAGAGAAAAAGGTAAAAGGGCAAAAGACAGAGGAAGGGAAACCTCTCGTTGGCAAGGGTAGAGTTTTATTGATGGATGATAAGGAGGTAATAAGAAATACGGTTGGTGAAATGCTTGAAGTTATTGGCTATGAAGGAACATTTGTAAAGGATGGCATTGAAGCAATTGAAGTATACAAACAAAATAAAATATTGGGGGAACCTTTTGATGTTGTTATAATGGATTTAACGATACCTGGTGGTATGGGTGGCAAAGAAACTATAAAAAGATTACTGTTGATAGATCCCACTGCTAAGGTAATCGTTTCAAGTGGTTATTCCAATGATCCTATAATGGCTAATTATGAAAAATTTGGATTTAAGGGCATTATTACAAAACCATATAATATGGAAGAATTAAGTAAAATCTTACATAATGTAATAACGGGAGAATCGGACTAAACTCCCAATTTCTTTTTTAATATTTGTTTTTCAATCTACAAACTGTTTATGGAATAAATTTTGATATGCTAAAATATCATCTCTATAATGTAGAACCAGAAAGGGATTGTGATTAGTGAAAATATTGTAGAAAAAGCGATCACTCCGGACACAAGTTTTTTATCCATATCTATATATTCCTCAAAGAATGGAGACATTGCAGCGGTTGGCATAACTGATTCCACAAGAATAACTTTCTGCATAATTATATCAACAGGGAATATAAGTCTTGTAACAATACATGTCAAAACACCTAATATAAATCCGAACAAAATCCTATGAGCTGTAGCTGAAATAATTATACGCATTTGAGATCTTTTCATCCTAAACTTAAAATTCAATCCAATTGTAAAGAGTATCATAGGGATTGTAAAACCAGCAAATTTAATAATAAAATCCCATACCAATTCTGGGATTCTTATATAAAGAAGATTGAATGTAATTGCAAATATTGCTACAGTAATCGGAATAGATGCATTTTTTATTAGTATATTCAATAATTTATGATTACCTTTCGTAGAATGTTTTTTATTTCTAAAATATAATAATATAAAACCAATTGTTAAAAATGCAGGCCAGAATATCAATGTAAAGAATACAGATCTTGTGAAACCCGGGTCCCCGTAAAGATAATAAAGTACCCCCCATCCTAAATAACCGTAATTCCCTGCAAAAGTGGTAAATGCATAAGAATTTTGTTCTTTTCTATTTTTACTTATGAAATTCGATATAAAGTATGCTGTTATGGCAAATAATAATGTTAACAATATAAGGGAAAACATTGCAGGATAAATCTGAGTTAAACTTTCCATATTAGCTTTAAAAAGATTTTTAAATATTATGAATGGAACACTTACTTTTACAACGAACTTACGCAGTGTATCGATTTCGTTTTCTTTAAATACTCCAAGACTTCTGAATAGATATCCGAATGCAATGGGAAGCATTATTGCAATAACAATAAGGATGATATTCATAAATCTATATTATTCAATTATTATAAATAAATCAAGTGAAATAATTATACCCCTAAGCACATCATTGTCATTGCGAGAAGTGAAATGACGAAGCAATCTAATTTCACTCTTGTGAGATTGCTTCACTTCGTTCGCAATGACGTGATTATATCTCCTGTTCCTTCCTCGCCCTCTGCCCCCCCTCTTGTCATTCCTACCTCCCCTTTGTGTCATTCTGAACAATGTCATGCTGAACTTGATTCAGTATTGATTCAGCATTTCATATTAGATCCTGAAATAAATTCAGGATGACATCGTAGGAGCAGACTGCGTCTGCCCTAATTCTTGTAATTAAAGTTAAACTTTATCTCCTTCTCTTCCCCTTAGTGAAATTCGTTGTTATTTCTTTCTTTCCCTTCTCGGCTTGTGTCTGATGTTTGAAGTCTGATGTCTATTATCTTTTATTCGTGAATTCGTGGCTAATCTCCCCTTCTATTTTCTTTCAAATATTTCCCTAAGTATGCCATAAAGTTCCGGGTGTTGATTCTCCATCAATGACGGTTCTTTAAAGAAATATTCACTTACAACAGCAAAGAATTCCGCTTTATTTGTCAAAGCATAAGGATTTATATCGGATTGCCCTATTCGTATCCTATTAGTTTCTAATTGGGATATTTCCAACCATTTATCTCTATTGTCTTTATTCAACATAAAAAATGGTATCCCATCTATAAATCCGTCCTTTCCATCTATCTTATGTATAAATTCATGTATACCAACATGTGATCTATCTCCTTCATCCTCAAAAGCCCTATAAAGAGCAGCTTTTGATAATATCATATTACTCCCCTTCCTTGTTACAAGTCCAAGATAATTCGAGTTTCCTGATAGAAAATTGTAATTCTCATCAAAACTCCCCGGATAAATAAGAATCTCGGATAGGTCGTTATATTCCCATTCCGGATAATTAAAAACAGGAATAATGGCACTGGACGCAACTAAAATCTTACATTTATCATCTACATCAGTCTCAATACCTGTAATTTTTTTTTCACCCAGAAATATTAGAATCTCCTGCTTGAATCTTAATTTTTCATTTTCATTTAAGTATTGATAATATTTAACATACTTTTCGAGTATCAATTCCCACTTTTGGGGAAATTCTTTTCTCAATATATATCTTCTTATTATATATTTTTTCGCTAATAATGTATGTGAATAGCAAAATGTAGTCATTGAAATTACAATTATAATAACAGTTCCTATTGTTGATAATTTTTCTGTATAATAGAGAAGAGCAGTTAAAAGCAATGCTATTACAAGTGCTAAAAAAAGAGAATAGATAAATGAATATCTAATTATTAATTTATATTTTCTTGATGAAAATGTCATAGTCCTACTAATGCATTAATCGTCTAATAGTTTTTAAAAGTTCATCAACAACTTCATTTTTCCCATTATGAACCTGTTCAAAAACACAACTTTTCATATGAGATTCGAGTAATAATTGTTTAACACCATTTAATGCAGATTCTATAGAAGCTATCTGATTAAGAACATCATCATAATAGACATCCTCCCTTATCAGCCTTGAAATTCCTTTAACCTGTCCCTGAAGCCTATTTAATCTGATTACCATCTTTTTTTTATTTTCTTCCGAATAATTTGATTTTCTTACTTTTCGCTGTTCTTTACTTTTCATAACGCACTCCTTTTTTATAGCCCTCCCCCCTATTGCAATTCAATATAATGAATATTATTCATATTGTCAACCCTTTTGTTAATTTTGAAAGGTAGATATATATATATAAAAGAGTCACAAGTAACAAGAAACCGTAAATCGAAAATTGTAGGGGCAGATAATGATCTGCCCCTAATCCCCCTCCCTTCTATTCCCTCCCACCTGTGGAGGGAAAGTTAAAAAGCACTCCCTTTCGTGTAATTTGCTTTTAATTCGTGAAATAAATTTGTAAATTATTCCTTTCCCATTCGTGTAATTAGTGCTTTATATATCCCTCTCTGTCTTTCTGAAAAGGTAAAAATTATCTCTTTCCCTTAGTGAAATTCGTTGTTATTTCTTTCTTTCCCTTCTCGGCTGGTGTCTGA
>CBDVEF010000049.1:0-8551 GCA_965372935.1 uncultured bacterium
TAGTAGGAGTAAATTAATGGAAAAAGTGTCAACTTTTTTTCAGGACTTGACAAAGGGAGAACAATCATAAAGGAGAATATTTTTTAACTTTAATTCTATCACACTTCCATATTTTACATTTTCAACCTGCTTGAAAATGTAAAATAAGACCATTTTGGGACATTAAGGCAAGTTATACAGTAACTTATATGCCCTATAAATTTTCATTTCGAGAACCAGAAATTTCAGGGTCAGGCACCTTTTTTTCTCAAATATTAATTAAATAGCTGAAGTATGTAATATTTATATAAATGAATATTATAAATTTAATATAAAATGCATAAATGCAAGCACCGTCTCTAAATATTCTTTATTGTCCGTAGAGACGCAACATCTTGCGTCTCCTTAATGTCTGGTGTTTATAGAACATTAGACGCAAAATATTGCGTCTCTACACAGAATCTAAATATAAAGATTGCTTTGTCGTTTCACTCCTCGCAATAACATTGATGGGCTTAGTGGAATAAACATGATTTCACGAATTAGGGCAGATAATTATCTGCCCCTACGATTTACTTCTTTAAACTTCCTACTTCTTAATTATAACTCTTGTACATATACCTATCTACCTCAATTCCTAATATTCACTTGACAAATTAAATCTATTTATTTATACTCACAAAAAGAAGAATGGAGGACTTATGAGAGCAAAAATAATCTTATTGAATTTATTGATTTTAATTGGAATTGTAGTTCTTTTATATGTAATTGAAGCAAAACCATATAAAGAACTTCAAATATGGAATAATCAGGCAAAGGTTAAATACAATCTTTATTTCATAAAGGCGTCTATCGTCAAATATACTGCTTTGAATAACGGGAAAATTCCTACTACCATAGAGGAAGTTACAGAATATTTGGATGAGACCATTGTAAATCCATATAATAAGAAAACCATAACCAATGATGATATTATGATTTTCAAGTATGACATTCCGGGCGAATCAAAAGATATGAAGTTAAATTCAACCAATGCCAGATTGAAAGGTGCCCCGGGAACAATTGCATATGGATATTTTATAGGATTTGGAGACAGTTTGGCAACAGAATATGGAATTGTTGGATTTGGTAAAGATAGTTTATCTATTTACGATATAAATGAAACGACCCAGAAGAAGGAGTCATTAATTATATTTTATAATTAAACTTCAGAAAATATTTCAGCAGCAAATTTAAAGATATCGGCTCCCTGCTTGTAAGCATCCGCAGGGAGTCCTGCTTTATAGCAAACTTCTCTTAAAAATTCTTCTTTATCCCATTTATATTTTAAAGCAACCTGCGGTAATAATAAACCGGAGTAAAAACCATGTTTTATATAAAGTCCATGTTTTCCTATTTCAAAATCATAATAATCATCTATTTTTTTTAGTGGAGTCATTACAGATATTTCTATTTTAATTTTAGAAAATTCATCTATCGTAAGTGGTGGAAAACGAGGGTCTCCAAAAGCTGCTGATTGTGCAGTATCCCAAACGGTAATATATAACGGTTTTATTGCATGTATATAACCTATGCAACCTCTGAGTGCATTGTTAATCATAAGTGTAGTAAATGCAGCCATTTTCTCTTTCAAATTTTCAAATGTTGTTTCAGGAGAATCATTTCTATTAAGAAGAGTCGATTCGATTGATTGTCTGGCTAGACTAATAAGTTCTATTTTCTCTTCACTTGTAAACATTATCATTTCCTATAAATTATAAAACTTGAATATCCCACAACATATCCTCCGGGATTTTGATTTGTAACATCAACCGAGTTTGTGAAATCCATAAGCTTTATTCGTTTATAATCCCACATTTTACATGCAATCAAATCGGATATAATTGGACCAGCACCACATGCTATAGGAGTATGAGTAAATTCCTTATCTTCTACATATTTACTAATTGTGTCGGTATCAAACGTTAAGATATGTTTTATAAATTCTTTGCCCTCTTTAACACACTCATCATAATTATAACCGTGATAGAGGTCTGAACTAGAAACAATTAACAGATCCTTATCCGTTCCAATTTCATAAAGTAACATTGCAAGATCATAAATATTTTTCTGTGATTGATTACCCATAATTATCGGTACGATTTTAAAATCTGAATTAAGGGTTTTTTGTAAAAATGGGATTTGCACCTCAATTGAATGTTCTTGTATATGTGGCATATCCGAATCAATTTTATCAGATGTAAATTTCTTCATCTCATTAATAAAATCCTTATCAACCCTTACTTTGCCTAATGGAGTCATAAAAGCATCAAAACTCCCAACTGATATACCATTAAAATATACATTATGACTTGGACCAATTATTATAACAGTTTTATAACTCATTCCCTCAATTTGTTTATATGCTTTTGCTGCTGTATTCCCAGAGTAAATATATCCAGCATGGGGTGAAATTAAACCCCTTATTTCAACAAAACCCATATTTTCTGCGTTCTTTAGCATTCCATCAATAATCTTATTCAGAGCTTTAACATTTGATGGGTAAAAACTTCCGGCAACAGCTGATTTACGAATTTTCGTCATTATTACCCCCTATTTTGCTAATTCTTCTAAAATGTTATGCCTTGAAGAATAGCATAAATACGTGGATCAAGGCTTATTCCTACATATTTGTTCAATTCCATTAGTATTTCATTATGAAGATTATTACCCTTACCTGTGGAAATAAGCTGCAAATTAATTTCATCATATGCATTTGATATGGCAAGTATTCGTGCTCCAATCGAAATAGCATCTCCTGATTTCCCTTCAGGAAAACCACTTCCATCAAAATTTTCATACATAAAATGTATATATTCAAGTCCTTTTGCAAGAAAAGAGATTGGCTTAATAATCTTTTCTGTATTATTATGTACTTTCTTAATTTTATCCACAATAGAATCACCCGGTTTATTTTCTATAACTCCAACCTTTCCGATATCATGAAGTAATCCTGCATATCTTATATTTGTAACGATATCGTCATCAAGCTCCAATTGTTTTGCAATTTTAGTTGCAATATTACTAACTCTCTCTGAGTGTTTGCGGAGTTCAGGATCCTCAGTTTCAAGAATAATTAAGAATGAGAATAATGACTCAAGATAACTTTTTTTAGAGTTATCAAAAAAGAGAGCATTTTGAATAGCCAGCGCTGTGTTTCCTGCTATTGTAGAAAATAGTTCCTCCCCATAATATTCCAACAAATTATTCTTTTCATCTCCGATTATAAGAATTCCCAATAATTTCTTTCCTGCTTTTAGGGGGGTAGAAACATAAAATAAACCTTCGTTGCTTATCTGCCCTATATCTTTTATCATAAGAGGTTTTATCAATTTATTTATAAGAGCACTGTCTTTTGAATATACCTCTCCTTTTTTAAAGTCATCACCTGTATTCATAGCAGTATGCACTACAAAATTCTTTCTGCTGAATGTTACTATGGCAGCTCCCTTAAAACCAAATAGGTCAATAATAAAGCGAGGTATAGTAGTAAACAATTTAATTAAATCCAATTGCGGAGTAATTCCTTTTACAAAAAGATTAATATTTGTAAGATTTTCAACTTTCTTTTCAAGTTCTGTATCTAATAAAATTTTTTTCTCAGTTAACATCTGATTGGCTTTTTCAAGCTGGTCATTCACATCCCCCAAATTCTTAAGTAATTCCCTCTTTTCAATTGTAAGTTGTCTTTTCTGAGTAGCATTTCTAATAGTTGTTACTACCTGTTCCTTTGTGAATGGTTTCTGCAAATAATCATAAGCTCCCTCTCTAAGGGCATCCAATGCTGTTTCAAGAGAAGCCTCTCCAGTCATAATAATAGATTCGATATCAGGATCTATGCTATTAATATCTATTAAAAATTCTATCCCTGATTTTCCCGGCAAATTGATATCGAGTATAATAACATCAAATTTGCTTTCCTCAATTAAATGAATACCATCCTCAGCGGAGTGAGTTGCAACTACATCACAATCAAGGTCTTCTGCTGCTAAAAGCATCTTGCTGAGAAAATTCGCTATTGCAGTATCATCATCTACAATAAGAATATTTATACTACTTTCCATAAATCACTCATTACATACAATGTCTGGTAATTCAATAATAAATGTTGTTCCCTTTCCCAGTCTGCTGTTTAATGTTAATGCCCCATTATGAGCAATTACAATTCTCTGAACTGTTGGAAGTCCAAGTCCTGTTCCTCCCCTCTTAGTTGTAAAAAATGGTATAAAAATCTTTTTTTGGTTCTCCTCTTTAATACCAATACCTGTATCTTGTACAATTATTAAACAGGTATCATTATCTTCATTATACCTAATTTCTATATCTATTTTCTTCTTGTTACAGGAATTATCTAATGCCTCAATACTATTACGTAACAGATTATTAAAAACTTCACCTAAGAGATAAGGATCTCCATGATAATTCATACAACCCATGCATTTATTAAAACTAATATTTATCTTTTTTTCACTCATTTCAGATTTATGAATTTTTATTTTATTTTCAATTAACTGCACAAGATTGAATTTTTCACTGTAAATATTTGGCATTCTGGCAAAATTAGTCATATCTCTAGCAATTCTCTCCAATTGTTTTATCTCATTAAGTATTAGCTCTATCGATTCTATAGCATCTTGATTTTCCCTTAAAATTGTTTTTAAATATTCAATCCCAAATTTAATACCAGTAAGGGGATTTTTTATTTCATGTGCCATAACGGCTGTCATCTCGCCCAATATGGCAAGATTCTCTTTTTGTTTTAATTTATCTTGCATATTTTTGATTTTTGTTAAATCCGTCATTAGTCCAACAACACCTGTAAAATCATATTTTGCATCCTCTATTAATGATGTAGTGATACCTAAATATAATTTTTCCCCCTTCTTATTAATAACAGTGAATTCTTTACGTTTCAATGGTTTTTTCTTCTTAATAGATTCAATAAATGGATTTACTGAACCATTAGCAGGGAGTATTTCATCAATATGCTTTCCTGTAATATTTTTATCATTATCATAACCTAATATTCTTAAAGCAGGAATATTTGCACTTATTATTCTTCCATTTACATCAACAGTAATCATTGCACTTGATAAACTGTTAAGTATTGTTTGATAAAGACTATCCATATACTATATTATTATCATAAATCTCATCATTTTGCAATCATTCATTCTTAGATATCTTATTTATATGCACTAAAGCATCACTATGACCAGGGGAAAGCCCTACTACCTTTTTGAAATAACCCATTGCTTTATCAAATTCATTTATACCTTCATAAAGAATCCCAACACTATAAAGAGCTTCAATATTATCAGGATCAATTTCTATTGCTTTCATAAAATATTGTAAAGCCTCATTATATTTTTGATTAAGAAAGTAAAACTTTCCTGCTTCAATATATTCTGTCAGTTTATTCTTATTACTATTCATTATTTTAGATGTTCAATTATTCCCAATTTATCAGACTCACCTAAAATGACAAGTATATCACCTATCATTATTTCTTGATCAGGACCTGGTGAAAGTATGATATTTTCTTCAAAACAGGAGTCACCATTCTTGTTTAATTCCGGTATGTTTCTTTTTATTGCAATAACCGTGACCTTATACTTTGTTCTTAAAGATAAAGCACTTAATGTTTTACCAACAAATGATTCGGGGGTTAGTATTTCTATTATACTATGAGAGGATGTTAATTCTATTAAATCGAATAATTGTGGTGAAGCAAGTTTTTTAGCTAGGCGTTCCCCCATATCTCTCTCGGGGTAAATTACTCTATCAGCACCTACTTTTACAAGAACCTTTCCCTGCATAGGGGAAAGAGCCTTTGCAATTATTTTTTTAACTCCTAAATCATTAAGCGTCATTGTAATTAAAATACTTGATGATATGTCTTCTCCAACACTTACAATTGCTACATCAGCATTCCTTAATCCGAGATCTCTTAGGTTTTTTTCATCTGTTGCATCACATGATGCAGCTTGAAAAACAAAATCCGCAATTTCTTCAACCTTAATCGGTGATTTATCAATTGCAATCACATCTTTTCCTAATTTTGCCAGATTCATTGCAACAGACTGTCCAAATCTTCCGAGACCAACAACTACATATTTTTTCATATTAATTATCCTATTATAATTTCTAAAGGAGGATATTGAATTTTAGATTTCTTTCCTTTTTCCACAAGAGCCAAAGCAACTGAGAATGGGCCTATTTTCCCGAAGAGCATTGTTATAATAATTATCAGTTTTCCAAACAAATCAAAATCAGCAGACAAGCTTGTATTATTAATAATTTTGGAACCCGTAGATAAACCGACAGTACCAAATGCAGAAATTTCTTCAAAAACAATATTTAACGAGTTGCCATGCAAATTTTGAGTGACAAGCAATAAAAGTAAAGAAACAACTACAAACATTAACGAAACGGTAAAAATGAAAAACGCTCTATTGATTGAATTAATTGACAGGTTTCTTTTAAATAAATCCACACGATTATCCTTACTTACTAATTTCCTCAGACCTGTTATCAGAACACTAAAAGTTGTCGTTTTAATTCCTCCACCTGTACCTCCAGGGGAGGCTCCTATAAACATTAATATAATTATAAAAAATAATGCTCCATTCGTCAATAAAGAAATACTAATTGTATTGAAACCGGCTGTTCTTGCTGTTACAGACTGGAAAAATGAGATAAAGATTTTATCCATTAATGAAAGGTTTATTAATGAGGAGTTACTTTCCATTGCTAATATTGCTATTATACCAGCTACAATAAGAAGCAATGTGGTAGATAAAACAATTTTGCTATGAACTGTAATTCTACGTTTTTTTAAAATCGAAGAATATATATCTCTTAAAACAAAAAAACCTAATCCTCCGAGTATAATTAATAGAGATATTGTTCCTACAATAATTGGATCATTATAATACCCTTTAATGCTGGTGGAAAAAAGGCTGAAACCTGCATTACAAAAAGAGCTAACCGAATGGAATATTGATTTGGAAAAAGAATGAAACAGACCCAATTTATATACTAAATATAATCTGAAAAATAAAATTATTGCACCAAGAATTTCCACTACAAATGTCCATTTAAGTACTGACAAAGCAAATTTACCTATATCATCCATAGATACATGATTATATGATGTTTTAATCATAAGTTCTTCTTGAAATGTTATCTTTCTGCCAATTAATACGGCAAATAATGTTATTATCGACATATATCCTATACCACCTATTTGTATTAATAACAGAAGTACCGTTTTTCCAAACGGAGTAAAAAATATAGGTGTATCCTTGACAATAAGACCCGTTACACATACAGCAGATGTAGATGTGAATATAGCATCTATTAAGGATAATACACCATTATGAGATATTGGCAATAACAACAATATAGTGCCTATCGCTATAAGTGCAATATAACCTGTTATTAAAATTCTTACGGGTTTTACCCCTTCTTTTTTAATAATATCTATCATATTAAAAAATAAGTTTAAAAACTTCCTCTAACTTATGTACATAATTAATTTTAATATCCTTTTTAGCATTATCAGGCAATTCTTCAAAATCAGCTTTGTTTTTATCGGGAATAATTATTGATTCTATACCTTTTAACTGTGCTGCAACAATTTTTTCTTGTAAACCACCTATAGGTAATATCTCACCTGTAATTGTAATTTCGCCTGTCATTGCTACATTTTTATTTGTAGGTTTTTCAATTAATGATGATAGTATTGCCGAGGCTACAGTAACACCAGCTGAAGGGCCATCTTTAGGAACTGCCCCCTCAGGGACATGAATATGCAGATCATATTTTTTGATAAAATCGGTTTTTATACCATATTTAGAAGCGTTTTTTCTAATATATGTAACTGCCGCTTTACAGGATTCCTGCATTATTTCTCCCAGCTGACCCGTAAGAATAAGATTTCCCTGCCCCGGGATTGGCACTACTTCAATATTTAAGATATCTCCACCATTTTCGGTCCATGCCAGACCAGTAGCAACACCTATTCGGCTTTCTAAAATATCTGTTTGAATATATTTTGGGGCGCCAATATATTTTTTTATATTTTTATTTGTTATTTTCACTCCTGTTTTCTTAGATGTAACTTTTCTCATTGCAATCTTTCTGCAGATTTTAGCAATTTCCCTTTGAAGGTTTCTAACTCCAGCTTCATATGTATATTCCATTATAATTTTTTCCAATGCATCATCTTTTATATCAAGATCGTTTTTTGTTATTCCATTATTCTTATATTCTTTAGGTACAAGAAAATTTTTTGCTATATTTATTTTCTCATAGGGAAGATATCCCGGTAAATATATAACTTCCATCCTGTCTAAAAGAGCAGGCGGAATCGTATGCACTGTATTTGCTGTTACAATAAACAAAACATCAGAAAGATCAAAAGGTACTTCAAGATAATGATCCATAAATGTATAGTTCAATTCAGGATCTAAAACTTCCAATAATGCAGAAGCGGGGTCACCTCGAAAATCCTTACCTATTTTATCTA
>CBDVEF010000050.1:0-8546 GCA_965372935.1 uncultured bacterium
CATTTTGTTAATTGTCTGGCCATTATAACTATCCGTAAGTTTGGAGTAAACTATGATTGCACTATTAGAATCGCTATAAGTAAAATCTGGAGAATATGATTCTTCAGATGAATAATGAATTATGCTATCTATTACACCATTAGTATCTATACTCGTTCCTACAATTCCATTCTGAATATCATTTTCCCAAAATGTTATATATTTATTATTTACATTAGTTAATACATGATTTTTATTATTGCCATTAATATCCGAGATTAAAAATGAAGTTTTATTAATGCTATCAGAAGTATTGTCCATATCATAAAAGGTTCCGAAAATTTCTGAATAAGTCGAAGAATTATCTCCCCAGGTCAAAAGTAAAGTCTTGTTATATAAAGAAGATTTTAGATTTCTTCTTAACTCACCTGGATTTGGATTTATGCTTATATTCAAAGTATCTATTATGTCAAAATTTTCATTCAGTCTCTTGACTCTAATTACATTCGTATTTGCATCATGGTATGAGTATATGAAGTAAATCATATTATTATAAATAATTATATTATCATTATAATAAAGAGCCCCCCAGGGTATAAGATGTCCAAAATTATGAGATTTTATTGCATTAAAACTATCGTCATACTCCACTACATATTGTATTAAACCATAATCGGGACCTATATTTTCACTATAAGTGGCATTTACAGAAAAAATAAAATAATTATTAATAGCTTTTACTGCATAATCGAACAATACTAAAAAACTACCATCAAAATCTATACTTTGAATTAATTTCCCTGAAGGATAAAATAAAATATTAGAGCTATCAGGGCTTAATACATCATCTACAATAGTTCCATAAATTTTTCTTTCATTTGCTCCATCCCTATAATCACACCATGTTATAAAATACTTATTGTGATCATAATACACTTTCGGTGATCTTTGATCTCCGGAATATGTACATATGGGGAATACATTACTTCTGTTTTCCAATGTATCCATAAATTCACCATAAATATTTTGCCCCTGGTTTAGTTGATTATCTCTACTGTCTGACCAAACTATTAAATATCTACCATTACCATAAGCTACCGAAGGTGTTTTTTGCTCCGGTTTAACTGTAAATGATGTGGAATCACTTCCTGTTAAATATTGATCTGTATCATCTAATACACTAGAATTTGATAATATTCTAACCGCTGCAATCTGTCGTCCATAATATGAAATCGAATCATTCGTAATGAGATGTGTTGAATCTTGCCATATTTGAAAATAATTTTGTCCATTATAAATTAGGTTATATTGCTCTCCCAATGTATATGTAATATGAAATCCTGATAAATCTATTATAGAACCGTCTAAAGAAACACGGGTTCCTTTTCTAACTTTATAATAATCATTGACACTATAAGTTACTAAAAAATTAGTGCCATCAAAATCAACAGATGGATATTCTTTTAATCCCGGATAAGCAGTTATTTTAAATCCGGAACTGTCTATTATATTGCCATTAGTATCAATTCTTTCTCCATATATATTCTCATCAGAACCTACCCATGACACAAAGAAATAATTTTCCCCTCTTGTTAACGAAAACTCCGAATTGTCCGATGGACTATTATTAGCTGGCGCAATAACCATATTAGAATCGACCATGACTCCCGATGTATCAACAATTAATGCTTTAATACCTCCAGATAAATATGAAATAAAAAACTTACCATTACTACTTGTAACTTTAAAACCTGATGTATATTCGCCAGTGTATATATACTGATATGATAATATATTATTAAAGGTATCAACTTTTAAAAGATTTATACTAAGTTGATTGCTATTTTCATAAGCTAATAAAATTTTATTCCCAATAGAAGCCATTGAAACTGGATAATATGCACCATATATGTTTTCCACCTGGGTTTCACTACTCAATACATTACCTAATGTATCAATGATACGAACAAAAGCACAAAAATTTCACTAATATGAAACAATATAACGATTTTTAAAATAACAAATTGATGGGACTGTTCCACTATCAGAAATAATATTCCCATATCTATTGATAATAGAACCATCAGGATAAACTCTACTTCCCCTTATCTCATGGGTGCCGAAAGAGGATTCCTTTTCCCATACCATGAACATGTTATTATCACAGGAGGCAATAGATGGATTCAAATGGTCGACTAAATCCGTTGAATTCACAACGACAACTGACGTATCAACCATAAAAGGATTCAAATTATCTGCAAATGCAACACTGATAAATAGATTAAATAATATAAAAATAAATGAATAATTTACTAATCTTCTCATCTTAAAATAACCAATTTGCCATTAATTGCTTTATTATCATAATTAAAATTATAGAAATAAATACCATTAGAATAATTCGATAAATTCAAATTCAACGAATAAGATCCGCTATACTGTCTACCAAAATTATAACTTTTTATTTTATTTCCGGCGATATTATAAATATTTATTTCTATATTATAGGGAGAAGGTAATGAATACCTTAAAATTATCCTCTTATTGTGCTGTGAATATAGAGGTGACACAGCAGGAGATATAATATTTTTATTTTTAATTTTACTTATTCCATTGTAATAATTTGTCATAGTTCCCCATAGAGTACTATTTGTTTCGGTGGAATCATAATTAGCATACACTATAAGGGATACATTGTTGTCTGATGTCTTAATAAATGGATATGTTTGATTAGAAGTATTATTTGTAATATTAAATTGTTCCACTATATCCCATGAACTATCTATCATAACTCCCTTAATGTTATAAAATCCCGTTACATGTCTCTCATTATTTTGAATGATATTTTCTGTAGGAACAGATATAAATTCCGGCCAAACTACAATAAAATACTCTCCGTTAAAACTAACTGAAGGATAACCTTTTACATTCTGATTGGCATATACTGTAATTGCAGAATCTGTAATTTCACCATTACTGTTAATTTTCGCTCCCATTATTGAATGAGAACAGTTAAAATAATTATACCAAACAACAACATAATTTCCATTACCATAAGCTATTGCATTATTCCCCATTTCAACATTTTGATTTGAATAAAATAAGACCCTTTCGTCTGAAGTAGATGAACTATCATTTGAATAAACCTTAATTGCTCTAAAACGCACTTCATTGTTATAAGGCCAAGTTATTCCAAAACTACTATCACCAGGAGCAATATCGGTAGGTGTATTAAAACCAACACTATCGGTTAAATATCCTCTATTTCTAAGGCCTCTTGATAAATTATAAATATTATAAATAATATATGGACCATAATGTCCAAACCCTGAATAATTATAATACCAATCCGTATACTCCTTTGCAGTAATTAACATATTACCATTTCTATATGATACACTCGGTTCTGAATATGCTAAACGAGAATACTCAAAATCACTTACCCACATAAAATTCCCTGTAAATATTTTTGAAACAGTATCACCCAAATCTCCTCTGGATATTTTTCTTAATATAACATCTTCTGTATATCCCCCTCCTTGAGATTTTCCACTTCCATAAACAATAAAAATACTATCTTCATTAAGACACATAACAGGGGCATAGATATCAGATATGTTTGCATGGAATGATTTAGGATAAATATCTATATCAGCATAATTATTTGTAATTCTTTTAAGGTAAAAAGAATCTGTGCCACCTGAACGTTTTTTCCACAAAATGGCAAATATCGAATCATGAGTTGCAACAGAATAGCGATAATAAGTAGAAGAATCTGAAATTGTATCCAATGGAAAATTCCAAACATCAATTATCTGCTGATTTTGATCATTTTTTGGATATATATTTTCATTTAACAATAATAATACTATAATTAATAATATTATCTTTCTTTTCATATTAATATTTTATCTCTTTGCAATCTTTTTGTCAAGGAATTTTTATAATTTATAATGTTACAAGTTTAAAATGTCACATATAGAGGATCCAATAAAAATGGATCAGATTAAATCCGTTACGTTTTGAAATGACAAGAGAAAGGGAAAGCCATATTTGAATTTTTATCTTTAAAATGGTACATATATCCATATGCCTATACCAATTGCCTATTTTTGCTTAAATTTAAACGGGTTGACTGAATGCAAAATTGTTAGCTTATTCCTAAATAAATACTGTTTACAATTCTGATTTCTTTGAGTATGGGAAGAAAGTAAAAAAACAAAAAGCTCTTGACAAATTATGAATCATATACTATATTTTTTTTCATATGAAAAAGAAAGGTTATTTATAAATGCAATCTATATTACTAATGTTGAAACCAAATTTATATAAAAATACAAAAGATACAATAAAGATAAAAAACAATTTGTTTACGATTGAGAGTCTATTCTTTTCAATAATTTGCAAAAACATATAGAGAAATGAATAAATGAAAGATAAAAAAGTTATTTTAATTCTTGCTCCCCATACCGATGACGGTGAATTTGGATGTGGTGCGAGTATTGCAAAATTTATCGAGCAAAGCAAAAAAGTTTATTATGCAGCTTTTTCACTTTCAGAAGAATCTGTTCCACCAGATTTCCCCAAAAATATTTTAAATTCCGAAGTTAAAGCTGCCACGAAGGAATTAGGTATAAAACCTGAAAACCTCCTGCTTTATAAATATAGGGTTAGGCACTTTGCATATCATCGTCAAGAAATATTGGAAGATTTGGTTAAATTGAATAAAAATATCAAACCAGATTTGGTCTTTATGCCGTGTTTATATGATTTACACCAAGACCATAGCACAATTGCAATGGAAGGATTAAGAGCATTTAAAAGGACTTCTATTCTTGGATATGAAATCCCATGGAATAACATAAATTTTGCTACACAATGCTTTATAACTTTTGATGAAAATCATTTAAATAAAAAATTGAAAGCATTGAATTGTTACAACTCTCAAAAAGGCAGATATTATGCTTCAGCAGAATTTATTAAAAGTTTAGCTATAACTCGTGGAACACAGATCGGGGTTAAATTCGCAGAAGTTTTTGAGGTTGTAAGATGGATATTATAGTAAAATATTTCTTACAATTAACATTTGTGAAGGGAAATCTATTATGAAACAAATTATTAGAAATGCAAAGATAATTGGGACAGGTTCTTTTGTACCTGAAAAAATAATAACTAATAAATATCTTGAAACAATAATTGATACTAACGATGAATGGATTCAAAAAACATTAGGTATAAAAGAACGGAGAATTGCTGCAAAGGATCAAGCAACAA
Organism: uncultured bacterium; assembly: GCA_965372935.1. GTDB lineage: Bacteria > Hydrothermota > 32-111 > QNBC01 > QNBC01 > JAGLYS01. Next base: position 5,254 of record CBDVEF010000050.1, read on the forward strand.
GCGATTTGGCATGGAAAGCCGGAATGAAAGCTATTGAAAATGCAAATTTAATAGTAGACGATATAGACCTGATTATCGTTGCAACCTCTACTCCTGACAGACCATGCCCTTCTACTGCTTGTTTTGTTCAGGACAAACTAAAGGCATATAATTCAGTAGCATTTGATATAGCAGCAGTTTGTTCCGGGTTTCTATATGGGATGTCTGTAGCTTCTCAATATATTGCAAGTGGTATATATGATAATGTTAAGGTTATAGGAGCAGACACTTTTTCAAAGATAACGGATTGGAAACGGCGAGATTGTGTGTTTTTTGGAGATGGCGCCGGTGCTGCGGTTTTATCACATGCTAATGATGATGAAGGCTTTTTAGCATTTAGATTATATTCAGATGGAAGAGGGAAATATAATTTCACAGTTCCTGCTGGTGGTTCAGAGAAACCAGCAAGTATAAAAACAGTTAAAGAAGGATTGCATTATTTTCAAATGAACGGAGCAGAAGTATTTAAAAGTGCGACAATTCTTCTTCCGCAAGCAATCAGGAAAGTTTTAGAAGATACTGGCTTGAAGATAAGTGATATAAATTATATGATACCACATCAACCAAGTATTGGTATTTTAAAAAAAACAGCAGAGATTCTCGGTTTCCCGTTTGAAAAAGTGATGACAAATATGGACAAATATGCAAATACTTCTGGAGGAACAATCCCTATATTGCTTGATGAAGTAAATAGAGCGGGGAAATTAAGAAAGGGCAATAATATACTTTTTGTTGCTATAGGTGCAGGATGGACCTGGGGTGCATCAATTATAAAATGGTCATAGGATATACGAAATGATAGTAATAACAGGTGCCTCAAGAGGAATTGGTAAGTATTTATTTGAAAAATTCCGTGAATTAGGTGAAACTGTATATGGCTCTTATAATTCAACTTATCCAAATACAGATAAGAAGGAATTTTACACAAAAGTCGATATATCTGATTATTTAAGTGTTGCAAACTGGATAGAGAAAATTGAAACTAAAATCACTAAGTTGGTTCTTATTAATTGTGCGGGAATTAATTATAATTCATTTGCTCATAAATCCGATATCAACAAATGGTCACAGGTAATTGAAGTAAATTTGATTGGCACTTTTAATGTAATTCGTGCAGTTTTGCCAATTATGAGAGAAGAGAGATATGGAAGAATTATCAATTTCTCTTCGGTTGTGGCTCAGATGGGTATCCCTGGTACCAGTGCTTACGCAGCATCAAAAGCAGGATTATGTGGATTATCTAAAAGTATAGCTGTAGAAAATGCTAAAAGAGGAATTACAATAAACAATTTGAATTTAGGATATTTTGATATTGGAATGATTAGTGAAGTCTCAAATGAATTTCAAAAAGTAATTAAAAACAAAATTCCTACTGGAAATTTTGGTAATCCGATAAATATCTTTAGAGCAGTAAACTTTATAATAGAAACGGATTATATAAATGGTACATCTATTGATTTAAATGCTGGATTATTTTAATATATATAGGTGAAAAAATGAAATATGAAAATAATGAAAAAAATATAAAAATAATTGCAAAAGAGATTAATATAGGAAAATCTGTACAATTAGGTAGAGATATTTTGATTACTGTAAAAGGTGAGTTTAAAATTGGTGATTATAGTCGTTTGGGAAATAATACTCAAATTCTGGGAAACAATGTAATTTTTTGCAAGCATCTTTTTAATAGTTCCGGTTTACGAATAGGTGGCGGTGGTCGGCAACATCCTAATGCGAATTTCAAAATTGGGGATAGATGTACTATACATAACAATTTTATAAATATTTGTGAGAATGTTGAAATTGGTGATGATGTTGGATTATCACCAGAAACTGCTATAATAACTCATGGTTATTGGATGTCTGTTTTTGAGGGTTTTCCTGCAGCCTTTGCAGGAGTAAAAATAGGGAATGGTGTTATAATTGGATATAAATGTTTAATTTTGATGGGGGTTGAAATAGCAGATTTTGTGGTTGTAGGTGCAAATTCTGTCGTAACGCATAATCTACCAAAGAAAGGTATCTATGTCGGCACTCCTGCCCGTTTCATTAAAGAAATAATACCTTTGACTTCTGATCAGCGTGTAAAAAAATTAGATGAAATCATTGCCGATTATTTGCCGATTGCTAAATATCATGGCATTAAGCCCAATATTAAAGTGGATTATCCTTATGTTGAAATAAATGATTTTAAATTTAATGTCGAAACATTTGAATATGAAGGCATAGAAGATGAAGAAACGGATGATCTAAGAGATTATATCCGCAAATGGGGAATTCGTATATATACAGAAAGACCATTTAGGAGTTGTTTTAAATTTGAAAATTTTAATTAGTAAGCTATAAAAGTAAATTTATGCTAAAAAAAGCTAAAGTTATAGCAATGATTGCTTATACTGAATTGTCTACTGATGCCAGAGTAGTTAGAGCAGCCAAAGCAGCGATTGAAGCAGGTTATAATGTCGATTTCTATACCCTAAGTGAAGATAATATTTTTTCAATTAAGAATGTTAATATTATTCGCTCTAAACAATATCAAAGAAGGGGAAATTATTTTCAATATATTTTAGCTTATTTACTATTTTTCCTGTTTTGTTTTTTTAATATTTCTATAAACTATTTTAAAAAGAAATATATTATATGCCATATAAATAATATGCCTAACTTTCTGGTTTTTTCTTGTATAATTCCTAAATTCTTTGGCGCAAAACTTATTCTCGATATTCACGATTTGATGCCTGAAATATATAGCATAAGAAATGGAGATAATTTTAAGATCAATTTAATGAGAAAATTATTATTTATTGAAGAAAGAGTTTCAGCTAATTTTTGCGATTCTATAATCTCTGTAACTGATTTAATGGAACAAAGAATAAAAAGTAATAGAATATATAAAAAATATACTACCATTATGAATATTGCGGATATTAATTTATTTAATAGCACTGAAGAAAAGAGATATGACACAAATCCAGTTAAAATTGTTTATGCTGGCACCATTTCAGATTTTTTGTATACTGGGATTGATATTCTTATTTATGCTGTAAAGTATTTAGCTGAAAAAACTGAAAATTTCAAATTATTTATTTACGGAAATGGTTCATGTTTGGATGATGCCATTACATTATGTGAAACTCATAATTTAGAAAGGTATATTACTTTCTCTAAACGTTTCCTAATTTTAGATGAATTACTGTATGAGTATAATGATGCACTTATGGGCATTGTACCTACTAGAAATGATGAAGTCAGTA
>CBDVEF010000051.1:0-8545 GCA_965372935.1 uncultured bacterium
GTATTTAATAGAGCAGGAAATATGTATAAAGTTTGGAACATACTTTTATGTTTACCCATTTAATGTAATAGATAAGGAGTAAAAAAATATGACTGTTGATGAAATTATAAAGAAATATGAACCAAAAGAGGAAAATATCCTCTATATTTTACACGACATACAAGATTCGAATCCACAACATTATTTAAGTAAAGAGGTTATAAAAAAGGTTTCAACACATCTAAATATTTCTCTTTCACAGATATATGGTGTGATTACATTTTATACAATGCTTTCTGTAAAGCCAAGAGGGAAATATATCATTAGAATTTGTCAGTCTGCACCCTGTCATTTGATGGGTTCAAAATCATTGATTGAGCATTTAGAACAATTATTAAGAGTAGATGTGGGAGAAACAACGGAGGATGGTATGTTTACTCTTGAAACAACTTCATGTCTTGGTGTTTGTGGAGTAGCACCTGCAATGATGATAAATGATGATGTATATGGTAATTTGACCTCTAAAAAGGTTGATAATATTCTAGAAAAGATGAGGGTGGAATAATGAAAATATTTAGAAGTCATATTTTGATAGGGATAGATTCTATTTCTCAGATGCAAAAAATCAGAGATATTGGGAATATACTACAAGCAGAAATTAAGAAAAATGGTCTTGAAGAAGAGGTTAAAGTCATAGAATCAGGCACACTTGGTATTTTTGGTTTTGGAGTTACAATGCTTGTTTACCCGGAAGGTATTTACTATGCCAATCTTGATGAAACAAAGATTAAAAAAATAGTAGAGGAGCATCTTCTTAATGGTAAAATAGTTGAAGAATACAAAATCGAACCACCGGAAGCAAAGAAAGATCTTACAATAAAAGGCAAACAGGAAAGAATTGTATTGAATAATGTAGGTTTAATCGATCCGAGAAATATTGACGACTATATAGCAAGAGATGGGTATAAGGCACTTGAGAAAGTATTATTTGAAATGAAACCTCAGGAGGTTATTGAAGAAGTTAAAAAATCAAACCTAAGAGGCAGAGGTGGAGCGGGATTCCCTACAGGACTTAAATGGTCCTTCACAGCACCCATTGAAGGTGAGAAATTCATTGTCTGCAATGCAGATGAAGGAGAACCCGGAACCTTTAAGGATAGACTTATCATGGAAGGTGATCCTCATAAACTTATAGAAGCAATGATTCTTTCAGGTTATGCCGTAGGTGCTCAAAAGGGTTATATTTATATAAGGGGAGAATATAAACTTTCAATAGAGATAATGCAGAATGCGATAAAACAAGCTAAGCAATACGGATTACTTGGAGAGAATATACTTGAGTCTGATTTTAGTTATGATATAGAAATTAAAAAGGGAGCAGGGGCTTATGTATGTGGCGAGGAAACTGCTTTAATTGAATCTGTTGAAGGTAAAAGAGGTAATCCTCGGATCAAACCTCCGTTCCCAGGAGTAAAAGGATTATGGAAAAAACCAACAGTTGTCAATAATGTTGAAACACTCTCAAATATTCCAAGTATTATAGTAAACGGAGCTGATTGGTATAAGCAATTCGGTACGGAAAAATCAACGGGGACAAAGGTTTATACAATTCTTGGACATGTCAATTATCCCGGATTGGTTGAAGTTCCTATGGGAACAACACTTAGAGAGATTATTTTCACACATGGTGGTGGAATAAAAGGCGATAAAAAATTTAAAGTCGCTTTGGTAGGTGGTGCTGCAGGAACATTTTTAGGCGAGGATATGCTGGATGTCCCGATGGATTTCGATCATCTTGGAGAATATAAAGCCGTTCTTGGTTCCGGAGCAGTTCTTGTTATGGATGAAAATGTTAATATACTCGATATGATTGAAAATTTAATGGAATTTTTCAATCATGAATCATGTGGTCAATGTTCTCCTTGTAGAATTGGTAACCCAACTATATTGAAAATAATTCGAAAAATAAAAACTAATGATAACCTTAAGGGTAATGAATGGGAAACAATAGTAGAGATAGCAGAGGCTATGAAGGAAACTTCACTCTGTGCACTTGGACAATCTCCAATATTACCGATTTCAAGTGCATTAAAATATTTTGGTAAAGAATTGGGTAAATAAGGAGAAATATATGAGCAATATGGTAAAGATAAAAATAAATAATATTGAAGTTGAAACTGAAAAGGGGACTATGTTATTAGATGCCATAAAGGCTGCAGGATTTAATGTCCCAACATTATGCTATCATGAGGATCTTGAACCAACGGGTGGTTGCGGAGTATGCGTTGTTGAGATGAAAGGGGCTCCCACACTGAAGAGAGCATGCTGTACCCCAATAGATAGAGATGGTATTGAGATAAATACATTCAGTGAAAAGGTAAAAAGAGCAAGAAGAACAGTCGTAGAATTGATACTCTCCGATCACCCGGATGATTGTTTAACCTGTATAAAAAATGGAAATTGTGAACTTCAATCTCTTGCTGAAGAACTTGGTGTGAGAGAGAATAGATTTGAGAAAATATATTCCAAAAAAGAGATCGATGAAAGTTCTACTTCAATTGTTAGAGACCCGGTAAAATGTATAAAATGCCAGAGATGTGTACAGGTTTGCCAGGAAGTACAAGAAGTTGCAGCAATTGATATGATACAAAGAGGATTTGATACTGTTATGGGATTGCCATTTGAAATGGGACTTGCAGACACAGTTTGTATCAATTGTGGGCAGTGTATAAGTGTATGTCCTGTCGGGGCAATTTATGAAAAATTAAATGAAAAGGATGTATGGGATGCACTGAGTGATCCTAAAAAACATGTTATCGTACAGGAAGCACCTGCAGTAAGAGTAACAATAGGCGAAGAATTTGGTATGGAACCAGGCACTGTAACTGCTGGTAAAATGCATTCGGCTCTTAAAAGACTTGGCTTTGATAAGGTTTTTGATACAAATTTTTCTGCTGACCTAACAATTATGGAAGAGGGAACAGAGCTTATTGGAAGAGTTAAACATGCTATATCTACAGGAGATATGAGTAAACTTCCAATTATTACATCGTGTTCTCCTGGATGGATAAAATTCATGGAAACATTTTACCCGAATCTTATGAATAATGTTTCAACTTGCAAATCTCCTCAACAGATGTTTGGTGCACTTTCAAAAACATATTATGCCGATAAAGAGGGAATTGATCCGGCTAAGATTATATCAGTCTCTATAATGCCCTGTACAGCAAAGAAATATGAAGCACAAAGACCTGAGATGAGAGCATCAGGATATCAAGATGTTGACTTTGTCCTTACTACAAGAGAATTTGCCAGGATGATTAAGCTTTCAGGTATAGATTTTGCTAATCTTCCCGATTTTATAGCAGACTCACCTATGGGAGAATATACTGGTGCCGCTACAATCTTTGGTGCTACTGGAGGTGTTATGGAAGCAGCTCTTAGAACAGGCTATGAACTCATTTCAGGCGAAATACTTCCTTCTGTCGATTTGAAAATGGTAAGAGGTATGGATGGAGTCAAGGAAGCTGATGTAGAGATCCCCGGATTACCATTCCCATTAAAGGTAGCTATTGCTCATGGGCTTGGTAATGCAAGAAAAGTTCTTGATAGAGTATCTAAGCAGATAAAGAAGGATGGGAAATCTGATTATCATTTCATTGAAATAATGGCATGTCCCGGTGGATGTGTAGGAGGCGGGGGACAGCCTTATGGTTCTACACTCGCAATAAGAGCAAAAAGAGCATACGGGTTATATAAAGAAGATTCTACAATGCTTACTCATAGAAAATCACATGAGAATGAACAGATAAAACAATTGTATAAGGAATTTCTTGGTGAGCCAAATGGTGAAAAAGCACATCACCTGCTTCATACTAAATATACCAGGAGAGATGATATATAGATAGAAATCTGTAATATTTAGCAATCCTGCTTGCGGTAAGGATTATCTCTGAGCCAAGAGTTTGTGAAACTTAAAAGAGATCTCAAGACTTATCGCAGGTTTTGAGATCTCTTTTTGAGAGGATATTATGAAAAGAAGAATTGGATTTATAGGGATAATAATAGACAATAGAGAAAGGTGTATAGATAGTGTAAATCACTTATTATCCGAGTATGGGGATATTATTGTTGGTAGAATGGGATTGCCTTATTCTAAAAGAGGAGTAAATATAATTACTTTGATAGTTGATGGTAGTACAGATGATATTGGAGCATTTACAGGGAAATTAGGTATGATAGAAGGTGTTAATGTAAAATCGGGAATGAGTAAGGTAAATGAATAATTGTAGAGAGGAGAGTGATTTGATTGGTAAATTTAATATATTTTAAAATTAAGACATTCGGATACAGGAGAGATAGTAATGAATAGAACTCCAAAGAGTAACAGGCTTCATATAGCAATTTTCGGTAGAACAAATGTAGGTAAGTCAAGTCTCTTAAATATGATAGCAGGGCAGGATATTGCAATTACATCCCATATAGCAGGAACTACTACTGATGTCGTTGAAAAATCCATGGAATTATTGCCTATTGGTCCTGTTGTGTTTCTTGATACTGCAGGATTAGATGATATATCAGACTTAGCTGATAAAAGGATTAAAAAAACGGAAAAGATATTCGATCGTTCTGAAATAATCATTCTTGTTATTGAACCGAACAAATGGACAGATTATGAAGAGAAGATTGTCACAAAAGCAGAGAATAAAAATATTCCTGCAATTATTCTTGTTAATAAAATAGACATAAAAAGACCTGATAAAACATTCATTTCCTATATAAAAGATAAGGTAGATTATGTAATTCCCCTATCTTGCATGGATAAAATTAATAGAAATCGATATATAAATGAGATAAAGAATGATATTAAAAGGGTTTTACCAGAAGATTTTATCAAACCTTTAACAATTGTAGGGGATCTCATTAAATCTGGAGGGACTGCCATACTTGTTACACCTATTGATCTTGAAGCTCCAAAGGGGAGATTGATACTTCCGCAAGTTCAGACAATTAGAGATATTCTGGATAATGATGCTACAGCTATTGTTGTAAAAGAGACAGGGTTGGTTAACATTTTAAAAAAGTTGAAAAACAAGCCGGATATTGTAATAGGAGATTCGCAAGTAGTAAAGAAAATGTGCAATGATATACCGGACAATTTAACTTGTACAACATTTTCAATACTTTTTTTTAGAAATAAAGGAAATTTAATTGAAGCGGTAAAAGGAGCAGTACATATTGAAAATTTGAAGCCCGGAGATAGAGTACTTATTGCAGAGGCATGTTCTCATCATCCTCTTGCAGATGATATCGGAAGAGTAAAGATACCAAAGTGGCTCAGGCAATATACAGGAGGGGATCTTGATATAGATGTTTTTAGTGGGAGGGATTATCCAGAGGATATTAATGATTATAAATTGGTTATTCATTGTGGTGGGTGTATGTTAACAAGGAAAGAAATGTTAAATAGAATAGAAATTGTTAGGGAATCGAATGTGCCGATTACAAATTATGGTGTTGCAATATCCTATCTTCAAGGTGTTCTGAATAGAACTTTATCACCATTTCCTTCAGGTCTTATGACTTATGAGAAGGAAATACAAAATATTACATAGTGGAGGATAGTATGGAGAGAAAAAATAATGAAAACAGGAATACTCATAAAGACTGGATAAATAGTGTTATTAAGGAGGATGAAATTACAAGATATCTTGATAATGGTAAGGATTTCATAAATGATAATGAAATATGGGAAAAGATAAATAAAAATATAAATCCTGACAAGATAAAAATTAGAGATATAATGGATAAAGCATTTGAAATAAAGACACTGAATCCTGATGAGACAGCTTCTCTTATAAATTTGAAGGATAATGATCTTTGGGGAGAAATCTATGAGCTTACTGGAAAGATAAAGAGAAAGGTATATGATAATAGAATTGTTACATTTGCCCCTCTTTATTGCAGTAATCTTTGTGTGAATAATTGCCTGTATTGTTCATTTAGATATGATAACAAAGAACAAACACCAAAAAGATTAAGCTCTGGAGAGGTAAAGAAAGAGACAGAAGTTTTGGCTGGTGTAATAGGGCATAAAAGGATAATAGCAGTTTATGGTGAGCATCCTTCATCCGATGCAAAATATATTGCTGATACAATTAGATCTATATATGATGTAAATGTGAAAACAAAAAACGGATATGGGCAAATAAGGAGGGTAAATATAAATGCTGCTCCTATGTCTGTAAATAATTTTAGAATGCTTAAAGAGGTTGGTATAGGAACATATCAGGTATTCCATGAAACATATCATCATGAAACATATAAAAGAGTGCATCCTGTAGGTACTCTAAAAGGTCATTACCTTTGGAGATTGTATAGTCATCACAGGGCTATGGAGGCTGGTGTTGACGATGTTGCAATAGGAGCACTCTTTGGTTTATATGATTGGCGGTTTGAAGTAATGGGTCTTTTATATCACTCGATTGAGCTCGAAAGGAAATTCAATGGTGTAGGACCACATACAATTTCATTCCCAAGATTGGAACCTGCAGCAAATGCCCCTCTCTCTGAAAATTCAAAATATAAGGTATCTGATGAAGATTTTAAAAAACTCATAGCGATTATAAGATTATCCGTTCCTTATACAGGTATGATTCTTACAGCAAGAGAACCTGCTGAAATAAGAAGAGAGATTCTACCTATTGGTATTACCCAAATGGATGCATCCACAAGGATTGGTATAGGTTCTTATAGTAATACTTACAATAAACAAGATATGGATAGGCAACAATTTATACTTGGAGATACAAGAAGTCTTGATGAGTTTGTAAGGGAACTTTCTGAGATGGGCTATATAACATCTTTCTGTACAGCAGGATATAGATGTGGGAGGACAGGGGAACATATTATGGGATTACTCAAGTGTGGTAAAGAGGGACATATGTGCAAATTAAATGCTATATTAACATTTCGAGAATGGTTGGATGATTTTGCAGGTGAAGAGACGAAAAGGATTGGTTTGGAATTGCTTAAAAAGGAGATTGAGGAAACAAAAAAGAAATTACCATCATCCTATGGTAAACTTATTGAATATTATAAAAGGACAGAAAATGGAGAAAGAGATCTTTATTTCTGAAAATGGATTTATAAATGATCTTAATGCATTATCTGATAAAATAAAAGATAAATTTAATGTAAGTGTTTGGTTTGTTGAGATATTCGGGAGACGATGGTCATTTATTGCAGGAAATATTGAGGATTCTATTCTACCAACTGAAAACTGCAGGATAAATGACAGGTACGGTATTGTTTCAAATAAATGGGAGAGAATTACATTGAAAGAAAAAGATATATTATTTGATTCTATCAGAATAATTATGGAGAAATATGGAAAGGGGTGAAATACTTTTCTATTTAAATAATCCTGAAAAATTCGAAATTGTTCGACAGTTAGCTGATAAAATACGTATGGAATATTGCGGTGATTCCGTACATCTTAGAGGGATTATTGAATTCTCAAACTATTGTCACAATAATTGTTGTTACTGTGGCTTAAAAAGGGATAATAAAAATATTACAAGATATAGAATGAGTGTTAAGGAAATTATCAATAGAGCTATGGAGATTGCATCGTTAGGAATAAAGACAGTCGTACTCCAATCAGGTGATGATTTGAATTATACATGTAATGATATATGCGATATAGTAAATAAAATTAAGGAAAAAACAGATATGGCTATTACATTAAGTATTGGAGAGAGAGAGAATAGTGAATATAAAGCATTTTATAATGCTGGTGCTGATAGATATCTACTTAGATTTGAAACATCTAACGAACGTTATTATAAGGTTCTACATCCTGGACAAACACTTAAAAGGAGACTTGAGATATTGGATATTTTAAGAAAATTCGATTATCAAATCGGAACGGGTTTTATAATTGGGCTTCCTGAAGAAACTGATAATGATTTATGTAATAATATTATTTTACTTGAGAATATATCACCTGATATGATTGGTTTGGGTCCATTCATATCCCAATCGGATACGCCTTATAACAATTATTCTAATGGTGACATAATAAAAACATTAACTGTTCTTGCACTTGTAAGAATTATAACTAAAAATACGCATATACCTGCTACTACTGCTATAGGAACAATCGATAGGAATGGGTTATTCAAGGCATTGAATAGTGGTGCGAATGTTATTATGCCTGATTTTACACCAATAATTTATAAAGAGAATTATAATATTTATGATAATAAAGTTTCGATTTCTATTGATATGGCAAAAGATGTTGTTAAAAATGTCGGAAGATATATTTCATCGGATAGGGGAGATTCATTAAAGAGAGGATATTAAATTATGTTTATTAAAGGAGTAGATGATATCTTAAACAAGCTGAAAATCTTACATACATAGGATAATTATTAAAAAATGCTATATGAATTTAAATAGAAGTATTAAAACAAAAGGTAACATGTTAAGGAGGTTATATGAACATTAAAGATTTAAGAAAGATAAGAGAAAAAGTGCAAAATGAGATGTGTCAAAGGGTGGA